>JBASJO010000291.1:0-2563 GCA_049655365.1 Rhodoferax sp.
GCGCATCGAACGTTTTCTGACCGGCATTACCACCTCGGGCACTCCCCACTTGGGCAATTACGTGGGCTCGATCCGCCCGTCCGTGGGCCACAGCTTGCGCCCGGGCGTCGAGAGTTTTTACTTCCTGGCCGACTACCACGCCCTGATCAAGGTCGACGACCCGACGCGCATCCAGCGCTCCACTTTAGAGATTGCCGCCAGCTGGCTGGCCTGCGGGCTGAATCCGGACCGCGTGGTGTTTTACCGCCAGTCGGATGTCCCGGAAATCCCTGAACTCACCTGGTTCCTCAGCTGCGTGCTGGGCAAGGGTGTGCTCAACCGCGCCCATGCCGATAAGGCGGCGGTCGACAAAAACACGGCGGCTGGCAACGACCCCGATGCCGATGTCAATGTCGGCCTGTTCATGTACCCGGTGCTGATGGGCGCCGACATTTTGATGTTCAACGCGCACCAGGTGCCGGTGGGGCGCGATCAGGTGCAGCACATCGAGATGGCGCGCGACATGGCGCACAGCTTCAACCACCGCTACGGTGACCATTTTGTCGCGCCCGAGGCCGCCATTGAAGAGCATGTCGCCACCCTGCCCGGCCTCGACGGCCGCAAGATGAGCAAAAGCTACGACAACACCATCCCGCTGTTTGCCCCGCGCGAGCAGCTCAAAAAACTCATCGGCAGCATCGTCACCGACTCCACAGCGCCTGGCGAGCCCAAGGCCGTGGAAGGCTCGACCCTGTTCCAGATTTACCAGGCCTTTGCCAGCACCGCCGAGACCGACGCGCTGCGCCAGGCCTATGCCGCGGGTATTTCCTGGGCCGATGCCAAACACCTTGTTTTTGAGCGCATCGACCGGGAAATTGCGCCCATGCGCGCGGCCTACCAGGACCTGATCGACAACCCGGCCAAAATTGAAGCCGTGCTGCTGGCCGGGGCGGCCAAGGCCCGCGCGATTGCGACGCCGTTCATGGGCCAGCTGCGCCATGCCGTGGGGCTGCGCCCCTTGCAAAGCCATGCCAGCACGACCGCCAAGACGGTGAAGCTGGCGCTGCCCGCGTTCAAGCAATACCGTGAAAGCGACGGCCAGTTTTACTTCAAGTTGCAGAGCGCCGACGGCCGCCTGCTGCTGCAAAGCGGTGCCTTTGCGTCCCCCAAAGTGGCGGGGCAAACCATTGCCGCGCTGCAAACAGAGGGCCTCACCGCCCTGAACAGCAGCCCGGTGGCGCTGGAAAAAGGCCCGGAGGTCACAGAATCGGACATTGTGGCTGCGTTGCAGACCCTGCAAATGGCCAAGGAAGCCAAACCAGGCTAGCCGGCACTGTACAATTCGTGGCTTCGCGGAGAGATGGCAGAGTGGCCGAATGTACCTGACTCGAAATCAGGCGTACCGCAAGGTACCGTGGGTTCGAATCCCACTCTCTCCGCCAATTGGCCTCTTCAGCATCTTTTTTTCCGGCTCACGCAGGCTTGATGCGTGACACGGAGTCTGCCCCTTATCCAACCGATTCACTTAAGCTGCTATGCTGAAGATATGGGGATCCGCTGGTACCCGCAGATCACCTCTCAACGCGATAGGGAAAAGATTAGGGAATTACAAATTTGAGCTTGGAAGAGATGTGCTGACTGCTCGTACCTGTAAATTGTCTGGATTCTCTGTCTTTGGGCTGGTCTGTGCCCTGGCCGCAGGCTGTGGCGGCGGCGGCGGCGCAACAAGCCCGTTATTGGTGCGTAGCACCGACGTCATCCGGGTGGGGGTGGTGGACACCGGTTTCGTAGTGGAGCACCCTGAGTACGCCGAGTTTGCGGAGAACTTTCAGGTGTTCTCCGCCGGCGCCCGCGCGGACACCAACACCAGCACCATCCAGGACACCGAAGACCCCCATGGCACCTACGTGACACAGGTGATCGCTGGCAAAACTACCGGCTTTGTCAAAGCCACTGGTGATGCCTCGCTGCTGCTGGCCAAGGCAACCCCGATCGATATCAGCTCGTCCGCGCTGTACACCGATTACGTGCTGGACACGCGGGACATTCTGGCTGGTACTGTCTGGGCCATAGACCGTGGCGCCCGGATCATGAACTACAGCCTGGCGCCCATGTACCTGCTGGATTCAGACCTGCGCACCAGCTACGAATACGCGCTGTCCCGCAACGTGGCCATGGTGATCTCGGCTGGCAATGATGGCGAGAATCTGACGACCGTCACAGCCAATACGCCCTCCCTGTTCAGCGACGCCAGCCTGCGCAAGATCACCCTGGTGGTGGGCGCCGTGCAGAACAGAGGCGGGGAACTGGTGTTGGCTTCCTACTCCAACCATGCGGGCAGTAGCACGGACATCCAGAGTCGCTTCCTGGTGGCGCAAGACCCGGTCATGGTACGTAGCCAGTTCCCCTCTGGCGGCACCTACACCGACCTGCTGGCCTACGGCACCTCGTTCACGGCACCGCAGGTCGCGGCGGCGCTGACCAGCCTGCTGGTGCGCTGGCCCCACCTGGGCGCGGCCACCAGCACACAGATTCTGCTGGATACGGCCGACCAGTCGTTCTCCAACCTTTACAACCTGAACAA
>JBASJO010000292.1:0-6969 GCA_049655365.1 Rhodoferax sp.
AGGGGACGCCAGTTTTTTTGGCATCACGTAGTTTTAGTTTTTACCGCTGCGGAGCGGTAGTTCAGTTGGTTAGAATACCGGCCTGTCACGCCGGGGGTCGCGGGTTCGAGTCCCGTCCGCTCCGCCAGATATAGCCCCAAGCAGTTGATCTGCTTGGGGCTTTTCTATTTCAATGTGTCAATCACCAGCTTGCGCCTTTATTTTCTTGGCCCTGACTGGTCAGGCCAAGGCGGTGTTTGGTGTTTGGCTGAAAGATGAAATGATGAGTTTGCAAACCTGGTGGTTGTTTGTTTTGATGACTTTTGTGGTGTCGGCCACACCGGGCCCCAACATGTTGCTGGTGTTGAGCAACAGCGCCCGCTTTGGCTTGCACGCCGCCATGGCTACCATGCTGGGTTGCATGAGCGCCTTGCTGGCCATGATGAGTATTTCGGCCGCCGGTTTGGGTGCTTTGCTGCAGTTGTTTCCAGCCGTGTTCGATGCCCTGCGCCTGGCCGGCGCCGCTTATCTGGCCTACCTGGGTATCAAAAGCTGGCGGGCGCCTGTGGTGGAGCACGCCGTCGAAGCCGCCGGCCTGATGGCGCCCGCGGTCAAGCGCGCAGCCCACTTTCGCCAAGGCATGTTGGTTGCCGCCAGCAACCCGAAGGCGATCCTGTTTGCCGTGGCTTTTTTGCCCCAGTTCATCAACCCGCAGCAGGCTCAATTGCCCCAGTTTGGGATTCTCTTGTTGACCTTTGCAGTCATCGAGGTGAGCTGGTATTTTGTTTACGCGCTCAGCGGAAAACGCATGGCGGTCTACCTGGAGCGCGCCAGCGTCATGAAGATGTTCAACCGGGTGACTGGCGGCGCCTTTGTGGGCTTTGCCGCCATGATGGCTACTGTGCGGGACTGAACCGTTTCAGCAAGCCCATCGACAAGGCGGTGCCCAGCAAAATGACGGCACCGCAAATCAGCATCCAGGCCGTCACGGATTCCCCCAGAAACACCACACCGTAAAGCACGGCAAAAACCGGAATCAAGAAGGTGACGGTCAGCGAACCCGCCGCGCCCACCTTGTCCACCAGGCGGAAAAACAGCACATAGGCCACCCCGGTGCACAACACGCCGACTGCCAGCAATGCCAGCCATGCCGTGCTGCTGGGCGGCTGACTGGGCCACAGCCACAGCGTGGGCAGGGCCAGGCCGAGGGTGGCGCCCAACTGGCTGCCCGTGGCAATCACCAGCGAGGGCACGCCGGCCAAATGGCGCTTGGTGAAACTGGCCGACAGGCCGTAACACAGGCAGGCACCCAGGCAGGCCAGCACCGCCCAGCCTGTGACCAGACCCGAGGCATCGGGCTTGAAACTGGCCTTGCCCCACGCCAGCATGGCCACCCCGACAAAGCCAATCAGCAAACCCAGAATCTTCATGCCATGGGGCCGGTCCTTGAGCCAGAGCCAGGCCACCAGCGCGCCAAACAGCGGCACGGTGGCATTCAGCAGTGAAGACAAACCGGTGCTGATCGACAGCAGCGCGTAGGCATACAGCGCAAAGGGAATACCCGAATTGAGCATGCCCAGGAAAAAGATTTTTTTCCAATGAGTTGACAGGGCTTGCCACTGACCACGCAACAGCAGCAAGGGCAACAGGAAGATCGCCGCAATGCCCACCCGCAGCCCCGCGGTAGGCAGCGCGCCAAATTCAGCAGCGCCCAGCCGCGTAAATAAAAACGAGGCGCCCCAAATGGCACCCAGCAAGATGAATTCGCTTAGCCAGACTTTCGGGGGATGCGACGAAGTCAAAGCGCGCCTTCGAGCTTGAGCAGGGCGGCCTTGCGATCGAGCCCGCCCGCGTAGCCGGTCAAGGCCCCGTTGGCGCCCAGCACGCGGTGGCAGGGCACCACGATGCTCACGGGGTTGCGCCCCACCGCACTGCTGACAGCCCGCACCGCGCTAGGTCGGCCCAGTTGGGCGCTCAAGGCGCCGTAGCTGCAGCTTGTGCCAAAAGGCAGGCTTTGCAGCGCCTGCCACACGGTTTGCTGAAAGGGGGTGCCGGCGCTCAGGTCCAGCGGCAGGTCAAATTGGCGGCGTTGGCCGGCAAAGTACTGGGTCAATTGCACCGTGGCTTGTTGTAGCAGCGGGTGGTCTGGCAGCGTGGGCCACGCGCTGGCGTCAGGCTGGTGGCGCTGGCCTTCGAACCAGACGCCGCACACGCCTTGTGGGCTGGCTGCAACGCGGATGAGGCCCAGCGGGCTGTCAAAGGTGGCGGTCACGGGGGCGGCATTCTTGTTCATTTTTTGACGGGTTAGAAGCCCCGGATGATAAGCGCTGCACCCGCTTCAAGCGAACATTCGGGGCCCGTGGTGGATAACGCGGCACCTACAATTGTGCGCTTGACCCATTCCATCCCCAAGTACATGCCATGCAATTGACCGCTTCCATTTTCAAGGCCTACGACATTCGCGGTGTCGTGCCCGGCACCATTGACGCGTCAGTGGCACAAGCGCTGGGTCGGGCCTTTGGCACGGTGGCCTTGCGCGAAGGGCAAACGACGGTGGCGGTGGGCCGTGACGGCCGTCTGAGCGGTCCGGACTTGAGCGCCGCCCTGATGCGCGGCTTGGCGGAGGCGGGTGTTGAGGTCATCGATATCGGCCTGGCCACCACGCCCATGCTCTACTTTGCCGCCAATACCTTGTGCAACAGCGGTATTCAGGTGACCGGCAGCCACAACCCCAAGGACTACAACGGTTTCAAGATGGTGCTGGCCGGTCGCGCCATTTATGGCGACGAGATCCAGGCGCTGCGCCGCATGATGGAAGCGGAAACCTGGGAACTGCGCGCCAATGGTCAGGTGCGCCGCGTGGACGTGCTGGCGGCTTACCAGGCGCGCATTGTGGGCGATATCAAACTGGCGCGCCCCCTGAAAATTGTGGTGGACTGCGGCAACGGCATTGCCGGTGCGTCAGCCCCTGGCATCCTGCGCGCCATTGGCTGCGAGGTGACCGAGCTGTTCAGTGAGGTCGATGGCAATTTTCCCAATCACCACCCCGACCCAAGCAAGCCCGAGAACCTGCGCGATGTGATGGCCGCGCTCAAAAGTGGTGATGCCGAACTGGGCCTGGCCTTTGACGGCGACGGCGACCGCTTGGGGATCGTCACCAAAGAGGGCAACACCATTTACCCTGACCGTCAGATGATGTTGTTTGCCCGTGACGTGTTGCAGCGCGCGCCGGGCGGCACCATTTTGTTTGATGTGAAATGTTCACAGCAGCTGGCACCGGCCATCGCGGCCGCGGGCGGCGTGCCGATGATGTTCAAAACCGGCCATTCGCTCATCAAGGCCAAGATGAAAGAGATCGACTCGCCACTGGGCGGCGAGATGAGCGGTCACATTTTCTTTAAAGAGCGCTGGTACGGCTTTGACGACGGCACCTACGCGGGCTGCCGCCTGCTGGAGATTTTGAGTCAGTCGCCGGACGCCAACGCGGTGCTGAACGCCTTGCCCAGCAGTTTTTCGACCCCGGAACTCAACGTGAAATGTGACGAAGGCCAGCCGCAAATCCTGGTCACGCAACTGGTGTCACGCGCTGATTTTGCCGCGCCCGCCACGCTCAACACCATCGACGGGCTGCGGGTCGATTGGCCCGATGGTTTTGGGCTGATCCGCGCCTCCAACACCACACCGGTGCTGGTGCTGCGCTTTGAAGGCCACACCCCGGAAGCCCTGGCGCGCATTCAGGCCGACATGATGGCGCTGTTGCACCAGGTGCTGCCCGGTGCTGTCACCGACGAGGCCGCGCATTGAAGATTCTGATCGTCAAGCTGTCATCGCTTGGCGACGTAGTGCACGCCATGCCGGCCGTGCAAGACATTTTGCGTGCTCTGCCCGATGTCGAAATTGATTGGGTGGTGGAGCGCGGTTTTGCCCCGCTGGCGCAACGCTGCCAGGGCGTGCGGCGTGTCATTGCCAGTGATTTGCGGCGCTGGCGCAAAACGCCTTTCAGCACTGACACACGAAGCGCCTGGCGGGCATTCAAGTCTGAACTGCAGCAAGAAGCCTACGACGCGGTGATTGATTTGCAGGGCCTGACCAAGTCGGCGCTGGTCTCGTGGCTGGCCCGTTTAAGCCCCGGTGGCCAGCGTTACGGCCTGGCCAACCAGACCGAAGGCTCCAGCTTTGAGGCCCCCGCACGCTGGGTGGCGCACCAGGCCATCACGCTGCCGGCGCACAGCCACGCCGTGACGCGCTCACGCGCGTTGTGCGCGCAGGCGCTGCACTACCGCGTGCCCGACGAGCTGTCGTTTGGTCTGGTGGCGCAACAGGCTCAGGTGTCACATGCCAGCACCGAGATGGCATCGGCGCCGGGTCTGCGCGGCGCAGTGGCGCTGGTGCACGGCACCTCTCGTGCCGACAAACAATGGCCGCTGGCGCATTGGCGCGCGCTGGCCCAGCGGCTCAACGCTGCCGGGCTGGGCGTGGTCTTGCCACACGGCAGCCCGGCCGAGCTGCAAACCGCAAATGACATTGCCCAGGGCCTGGCGCACGCACAGGTGTGGCCGCTGTTGAAACTGGATGCGCTCACCGACGCGCTGGCCACTTGCAGCGGTGTGATCGGCGTCGACAGCGGCCTGAGCCACATCGCCGTGGCGCTGGACCTGCCCCATGTGCAGATTTACAACTTCGACACCGCCTGGCGGACCGGGCCATTGGCAGAATCACCGCGCCAATGCAGCGTGTTCGCCCAGCCCACGCCCTCGGTCGACGCTGTGTGGCAGGCCTGGCTTGGCGTGTCGGCTGTCGCATGATTCTTTGGCTCTACTCCTGGCTGATGTGGCTGGCCCAGCCATTTCTTCGGCGCAAACTGCTGCGCCGCAGCCTTCAGGAGCCAGGCTACGGCCAAGGCATTGAAGAACGCTTTGGCCGCTATGCGCAGCCGGTGCCCGCGCATGACGGCCCCACCGTCTGGCTGCACGCCGTGTCTTTGGGCGAGACCCGGGCCGCCGCCGTGCTGGTGACAGCGCTGCGGCGGCAGTTGCCGCACATGCGCCTGCTGCTCACCCATGGCACGGCGACCGGGCGCGCCGAAGGCCTGAAACTACTGCAGGCAGGCGACCTGCAGGTGTGGCAGCCGTGGGACACGCCGGGCGCGGTGCAGCGTTTTTTGAACCACTTCAAGCCCGAGTTGGGCATCTTGATGGAGACCGAAGTCTGGCCGAATCTGGCGCATGGCTGCCAGCGTCTGGGTGTGCCGCTGGTGCTGGTGAACGCGCGTTTGAGCGACAAGTCACTGCGGCAAGCACAGCGCCTGGCCTGGCTGGCGCGCCCGGCCTTTGCCGCGCTGGCGGGAGTTTGGGCGCAAACCCCGCAAGATGCGCAGCGCCTGCAGTCTTTGGGCGCCAAAGTGCAGGGCGTGGCGGGTAACCTCAAGTTCGATGCAGCACCCAACGCAGATCAATTGACGCTGGGGCAGCAGTGGCGCGCACAACTTCTCAAGCCCGTGGTGATGTTCGCCAGCTCGCGCGAGGGTGAAGAGCAAGCGTTGTTGCAGGTATTGCGTCATGCTTTGCCCGAAGCGGCAAGCGTCCAATGGCTCATCGTGCCGCGCCATCCGCAGCGCTTCGATGACGTGGCCGCCTTGATCGAATCCCATGGCTTTGCCGTGCAGCGGCGCAGTAGCTGGGGGCAGGGCGGGCCGGCATCCGTGGCCGATGAAAAACCGGTGATCTGGCTCGGCGATTCCCTGGGCGAGATGGCGCTGTACTACAGTCTGGCCGATGTCGCCCTGCTGGGTGGCAGCTTTGAGCCGCTGGGTGGCCAGAACCTGATCGAAGCCGCCGCCTGCGGCTGCCCGGTGGTGATGGGGCCGCACACTTTCAATTTTATGGAGGCGGCTGAGCAGGCGCTTGCAGCGGGTGCGGCAAGGCGCGTTGCAGACATTCATGTGGCTGTGTCTGCGGCTTGCGCACTGGCGCTCAATCCTGAGGACAGACGAAGCGTCAGGCAGGCGTCTCTGGCCTTTGCCTTGGCGCACCAGGGCGCTGCCAAGCGTCTGGCAGCGGCTCTCTCGGGCGCTTGACCGGCTCTGCGACCTGACTTCCGCCAGGCGGGGCCATCGCGGCTTGGTTCAATCTGCGCCGCAATTGATTTAGCCTCATTCGTTTGATTCAAATCAAACAACCTAACAATTCAAAAAACCAAAAAATCCATTTCAGCCTGTGGCGACTCTATGATCGCCTGCAAAGTTCTTGTAAAGATTTGTGTACCCGGGTTGAAGAACTTTGTGACGGGTCATCTTGAAAAGATGAACGCTTGGTCGGTCAAACGACAGAAATGTAAAGGAATGGCAGCATGAAGAATATCTCTGGATTCAAGCAGTTTCTCAAGGTCACGCTTCGATGCGCGATCCTGGGTGCGGTACTCGCGGGCGGCGTCGCCATGGCGGCGGATGCGCCCAAGGATTTGTTTCTCAAGGGGGATGCCAAGTGCACCATCTGCCACGATGAAGGTGATGGGCCTGAGCTTTTGGCTATTGGCAAAACACGCCATGGCATGACGGGCGACTCCCGCACCCCAACGTGTACCAGTTGCCATGGCAACAGTGACAAACATGTGGACTACAAAGGCGCGGACAAGCCACCTGCTCCTGATGTCAGTTTTGGCAAAAAAACCAAAACTTCCGCGCAAGCGCGCAGTGAGTCTTGCCTGACGTGCCACACAGGCGGTAAAAACATGCACTGGGATGGTGGTGCGCACGCCTCCAACGACGTCACCTGCGCGTCGTGCCACACGGTGCACAAGGCAAAAGATAAAGTTCGAGACAAAACCCAACAGGCCGAGGTGTGTTATGCATGCCACAAGCAGCAGCGCGCCGACGCCAACAAGTTGTCGCATCATCCTATGAACGAAGGCAAAGTGACCTGCTCCAGTTGCCACAACCCGCACGGTTCCACCGGTCCGAAGCAGCTTGTCAAGAACAACGTCAATGAGACT
>JBASJO010000293.1:0-1555 GCA_049655365.1 Rhodoferax sp.
GCCCAAAGCCACAGCGGGGGCACCGCGCTCGGCGCACAGGCGTGCCGACAGCCCTTCCAGGGTACCGCGCAATTCAATGGCGTCGGAAATATCGCGCTCAGAGAACGTCTTGACGGCATAGCCGCCATTGGGCAGAGCGTCGAGCAGGCCTTCTTGCTCCAGGCGCATCAATGCGGCACGAATCGGCGTGCGCGAAAAGCCCAATTTGTCGACGATGGTGAGTTCGGCAATGCGTGCGCCACCCGGGAGTTCGCCGTCCAGAATCATGGCGCGCAAGCGCAGCAGTGCCTGCACCTGAATGCTGGTCTGCGCGCCTGTGGGCGCAGCGGTTGCCGCGCGCTCGGCGTTGCCCGATTCAGACGCTTTGCCGCAGCCTGTGCCGGCTTTGATGGAAGCAGTATTCATAAGTGATGCCGCGTTATGCCGCTGCGACCACCCGGGCCAGCGTTTCCCGGATCAGCCTCAGCGTGGTTTGTTGGGTCAGCGTGGTCGGGCGCAGGGAACTGGTCGCCGCTGACACGCGGGTGCGCAGCGACGGCGCGTGGATGGCGCGCACGGCGAACGCCGACGGCCGCACCGAATTGGCCACCGCGTTGCGCGACAGCACCGCGCTGCCCACGCCACCTTCCACCAGGTCCAGAATGGCCGATACGCCGTCAATCTCCAGCGCAATGTTGGGGCGGCAGCCGATGTTTGCCAACTCGGATTCGACCTGGGTGCGGATGGCGTTGGGGCGGCTGGGAATGATCAGCGGCAACTGCGCTATTGCGCTCAAGGCAATCGGACCGGGTGGCGGGTCCTCGGCCAGGCCTTGGGGTCGCGCCTGCACCAGGCACAGCTCTTCTTCCTGCAGCGGCATGACCTCGATCTCGCTGCTGGTCTGGGCGTTGTACAGCACGGCAATGTCCAGCCGCCCGTTGATCAGCGACTCCTGCAGCGCCACCGACAGGCCTTCGCTGATGGAGATGGTGGCATCCGGCATGGCCTGGCGGAAAGCCTGGATCAGCGGCACCGTCATCACCCGCGCCAGGCTGGTGGCCATGCCCACGGCGACTCTTCCCGCCAGCGAGCCGCGCACCCGGCCCAGTTCCTCCCTGGCCCGCGCCACCTGGTGCAGGATGCCGCGACCATGCGCCAGCAACAATTTCCCGGCCTCGGTGGGCAAGGCGCCGCGACCATTGCGCGTCAGCAGGTTTTGCCGCAGCTCCACCTCAAGCAGGCGCACCTGGCGGCTGAGTGCGGGCTGCGCCACATTCAGGGCGATGGCAGCACGGGTGAAGCTGCCGAGTTCGGCCACACGCACGAAGTATTCAAGTTGTCTTAAGTCCATGGCGATGATTGGGAATAACCAAGTAACCATTATGCCAATTTGAAATAACTGCTAGTCGTGACTTGCGCTTACCAAAGGCAGCGCCAGACCACAGAATAGCGCCCATGCAAGTCACTGCCGCTTCCTCTGCTGCGCCGCTCAAAGGCATCTCTTCCATGGCCACGCGTCAGTTGCTGGCTGAATTGGTGGCGGCCTACTTTGATCGCAGCGGCCAGGCCATCGCCA
>JBASJO010000294.1:0-3144 GCA_049655365.1 Rhodoferax sp.
TGAAGTTGGTCTCGCTGCTGCGGGTAATGACCTGCGCGTGCATGATGGGCTCTTCACCGATGATGCCGACCAGGCGGCCTCCGACCTTGAGCATGTTCAGCAGCGACTGCGGCACCTCGGCGACCGAGCCGCCCAGCACAATCACATCAAAGGGCGCGTCAGCCGGCGTGCCTTTGGCGCCGTCCACCACCAGCACGTCTGCGTTATGGATGCCCGCGCGCTGCAGGTTGGCACGGGCCAGGTCGGCAATTTCGGGGTTGATTTCAAGGGAAACCACGCGTTGCGCCTGATGCGCCAGCAGGGCCGTCATGTAACCCGAGCCGGTGCCAATTGCCAGCACCTTGTCGGTGGGTTTGACGGCGGCGTCTTGCAGCAAACGGGCCTCAACCCGGGGGGGCAACATGCTCTGGCCAGCCGGCAGCGGGATGGCCATGTCGACAAACGCCAGGGACTTTTGTGCCAGCGGCACGAAGTCTTCGCGCTTGACGCTGGCCAGCAGGTCCAGCACCGCAGCATCAGACACATCCCAGGGACGAATTTGTTGCTCGATCATGTAATAACGGGCCTGTTCCACGTTCTGCAAGTTCATTTTTGGTACTCCTGGGGGTATGTTAACGGAATCCACCGATTTTAGCTGGTGGGTCCGTCAATAGCCTGGTTTTGCAAGGCTTTTGCAGCGGGATCACGCCAAAATTTGCGCAGCCATTGCGCCAAATCATCCATGTAGCAGTAAACCACCGGCACCACCACCAGCGTCAGCAGCGACGAGGTGATGACCCCGCCAATGACCGCCTGACCCATGGGGGCGCGCATTTCAGAGCCCTCGGACAGGGCAAAAGCGAGTGGCAACATGCCAAAAATCATGGCCAGCGTGGTCATCAAAATCGGGCGCAGACGCACCTTGGCGGCCAGCAGCAGGGCGTCGTGGCGATTCAAACCGTCTTCGCGCGCCCTGATGGCAAAGTCCACCAGCAAAATGGCATTTTTCGTGACCAGGCCCATCAGCATGACCACGCCAATCACCGAGAACATCGACAGCGTCGAGTTGAACAGCATCAGCGCCAGCACCACACCAATCAGCGTCAGTGGCAGCGCCGTCATGAGCGCCAGCGGCTGGAAAAAGCTCTTGAACTGACTGGCCAGAATCATGTAGATGAAGATCACCGCCAGCGCCAGCGCCGACAGCGCGTAGCCAAACGCTTCGGCCATGTCCTTGACCGAGCCGCTGAACTTGTAGCTGTAGCCCGGCGGCATGGCAATGCTGTCCATCGCGATCTTGATGTCGGCAGACACTTCGCCGGCCGAACGGCCCGACACGTTGCCGGTGATGGCGACCTCGCGTGTCAGGTCGCGCCGGTTGATCTGGTTGCTGCCGGTGGCTTCGATCACGCTGGCCACCTGGTCGAGCCGCACCACGCGGGCGCTGCCATCCGCCTGGGTGCCGACGGTGAAGGGCAGGGCGTTCAGGTCTTGCGGCTGGTTGCGTGACTGGGGCGACAGGCGCACGTTGACGTCATAGGTCTGGTCGTCCGGCGCACGCCAGTTGCCCACGGTCTGGCCCGCCACCAGTGTGCGCAGGCTGCTGCCGATCTGCGCCACGCTCAGGCCCAGGTCGGAGGCCACGTCGCGGCGCACCTGCACGTCCAGCGTGGGCTTGTCGGGTTTCAGGGACGAGTCCACGTCGACCAGACCCGGCACGGTGCGTATTTTTTCCAGCGCCAGCGCGTTCAGGCGAGCCAGTTCGGCCATGTCGGCGCCCTGAAGGGAGAATGCGATCTGCTTTTGGCCACCCACCGGGTCCAGCAGGCCGACGTGGGTGACGCTGATGCCCGGCACCTCGCGCAGGCGCTGGCGCAGCACGGTGGACATGTCATCGACACTGCGCGTGCGCTGCTTGCGGTCCACCAAGCGGATGTAGATGCTGGCGTACATCTTGCCCTGCGCATTGCCGGTGTTGATCGTGGTCAGGGTGTAGTTGACCTCGGGGAAGGCGCGGATGATGCCCTCCACCTGACGCGCCCGCGCTTCGGTGACCTCGAGCGACGAGCCCACGGGCGTGTTGAAGGTGAGGTTGGTCTCGGAAAAATCCGACTTGGGCACGAACTCGGTGCCCAACAGCGGCACCATGAAAATGCTGCTGACAAAAATGACCACGGCCAGCGCCACGGTGCTGAGCTTGTGGTCCAGCGCCCAGCGCAAAATGCCCTGGTATATGTCAACCAGCGCATCGGTGCCCACATCAAACAGCGCGGTGATGCGGCCGATGGTCTTGTCGTAGAAATTACGCGGGGCCAGGTGCTTGCCATGGGCTTCAATGCTGGGGTCGTGCCAGATGGAGGACAGCATGGGGTCGAGCGTGAAGCTGACAAACATCGAGATCAGCACCGCCGCCACAATGGTCAGGCCAAACTCATGGAAGAACTTGCCGATGATGCCGCCCATGAAACCAATCGGCAAAAACACCGCCACGATCGACAGCGTGGTGGCCAGTACCGCCAGGCCAATTTCAGCGGTGCCGTCCATCGAGGCGTCAAACGGGCTCTTGCCCATTTGCACATGGCGCACGATGTTTTCGCGCACCACGATGGCGTCGTCAATCAACAGACCCACGCACAGGCTCAGCGCCATCATGGTGATCATGTTGATGGTGAAGCCCAGCAGGTTCATGAAGAAAAAAGTGCCGATCAGGGCAATGGGCAGCGTCAGCCCCGTGATGACGGTGGAGCGCCAGGAGTTCAGGAACAAAAACACGATCAGCACGGTGAGTAGCGCGCCCTCGAACAGGGTTTGTCGCACGTTGGACACCGACACCCTGATTTGCCGCGAGCCATCGGTGATTTGCGTCAGCTTGACCCCGGGGGGCAATTGCTGTTGCAACTCCGCCAGGGTGGTGTTGAGGCCATCGACCACGGCAATGGTGTTTTCATCCTGCGCCTTCTGCACATTGAGCAGCAGAGTACGCTGGCCGTTGTAGAGCGCCAGGCTCTCGATTTCCTGTGACCCGTCTTTCACTTCGGCGACTTGGTCAACCCGCACCGGCGCGCCATTCTTGCGCGTGATGATGATGCGGCCAAAGTCCTCGGGGCGCTGCACGCGCGCGGCGATCTGGATCACCCGGTCTTGCGCGCTGGAGCGGATGCTGCC
>JBASJO010000295.1:0-3143 GCA_049655365.1 Rhodoferax sp.
GCTTAGCGGCTGTAGCTCAGTTGGATAGAGTACTTGGCTACGAACCAAGGGGTCGTGGGTTCAATTCCTGCCAGCCGCACCAAATGAATCAAGGACTTAGAGTAGAAATGCTCTAAGTCCTTTCTTCTTTCTGGCGTTTGTCCTGGCTCTGGTTGCTGTTTCTTGGCGCTGGAGTAAGTGACGCATTCTGTAGGCGCCCATGTAAGCGCCTGAGTTGCTAGGGTTAACACCACCCTCAACGGATAGGTTGATTTTCTATTGGAGATGATTGAAATGACGAATGCGCCGTCTTCAAAGCCCAGAGCTGTCGTCTTGCTCAGTGGCGGGCTTGACTCGACAACGGTTCTGGCCATAGCAAGAGAGCAGGGTTTTGAGCCTTATGCACTGAGTTTCCATTATGGGCAACGCCATATCCAGGAATTGGCTGCTGCTGAATCTGTCGCGCGTTCTCAAGGCGTGGTCAAGCATGTGGTGGCTCAAATCGATCTTCGCGAGTTTGGTGGATCGGCGCTGACGGCAGACATCGCCGTGCCCAAGGGCCGGACTGCCGTTGACATGTCAGACGGCATACCGATTACCTATGTTCCGGCTCGAAATACGGTTTTCTTAAGTTTTGCATTGGCCTGGGCCGAGACCCTGGGGGCCTCGGATATCTTTATCGGCGTCAACGCGCTTGACTATTCTGGTTACCCTGACTGCCGCCCGGAATACATTGCCGCTTACGAAACCATGGCCAATCTGGCGACCAAGGCGGGCGTTGAGGGCATTCAAAAATTAAAGATACATACGCCGCTGATCAGCCTGACCAAGGCTCAGATCGTTCAAGAGGGTATGCGTCTTGGCGTTGACTATTCAGAAACCAGCAGTTGTTATGACCCGGGCGAGGATGGCAAGCCTTGCGGTGCCTGCGACTCTTGCGTGTTGCGCGCCAAAGGCTTTGCCGAAGCCGGTTTGAAAGATCCACTGTACATTCGTTTTGGGATGGTTTGAAAATGCAAGTCAAGACCCTCTTCACGGCCTCCGCTGGGTTTGAAGCTGCAAGACATGTCGATGTTCTTCCAGTTGGCCACCGCTCCCGGCGCTTACATGGGCACAGTTTTTTGGCGACGGTGCGGTGCGCGCCTCCCGAAGGATGGGCACATTTTCCGGGGGGTGAAGTTGACCGGCTTCGCGCTGAGCTTGAATTGGCCATTTCGCAACTGGATTACCGCTTGCTCAATGAGCAGGTTCAGCAACCCACTGACGAAAACCTGGCACGCTGGGTTCGTCAAAATCTGCATGTTCCCGGGATTGAGCGAATTGGCATTCAAAGCACGGCGCATGAAGGTGTCGATCTTGACCTGGCTGGTAATGCGCATGTTTGGCGCCGCTACATTTTTCAGTCAGCGCACAGATTGCCCAATGTGCCTGCAGGGCATCAATGTGGACGCATGCATGGGCACGGATTTGAGGTCATCGTTCATGCGAATCAGGATCTCGGCAGTCGTGATCTGAGCATTGATTACGACCGGCTTGACGAGGTGTGGGCGCCGTTTCAACGGCAACTTGATTTTGCCTGCTTAAACGATTTGCCAGGCCTGCAGAATCCAACGAGCGAAATGCTGTCGAGTTGGTTTTGGGAACGCATCAAGCCTGAGTTGCCGGAACTTTCCTGGATCACCGTGTTTGAAACGGGTTCATGTGGCGCCAACTTTGATGGGGAAAATTACCGGATCTGGAAAGATCTGACCCTTGACAGCGCCTTGCAGCTCAAACGTGCGCCGGATGGCAGCCCCCTGAGGCGGATTCATGGGCACACCTACACCCTGCGTCTTCACCTTTCGGCTCCGTTGGACCAAGTCATGGGTTGGACGGTCGACTTTGGCGATGTGAAAGAGCTGTTCAGTCCAATTTTCAAGTCCTTGGACCATCGTCCCTTGCATGAGATTGCTGACCTTGCTGATTGCGACACCGCCAGTATTGCCGCATGGATTCTCAAAAAGGCGCGCATTCAACTCCCGCAACTCGATCGCGTGGACCTTTACGAAACACGGGGTTGTGGCGCCGTGGTTTCTGTGGGCGGGGAGGGGCCGGCATTGCCGTTGTGACGCATGACCTATACCGTCAAAGAAATTTATTACACCTTGCAAGGCGAGGGCGGCCAAGCGGGTCGCGCAGCCGTCTTTTGCAGATTTGCGGGTTGCAATTTGTGGACGGGTCGCGAAGAGGACCGGTCTAAAGCGGTGTGCCAATTTTGTGACACCGACTTTATTGGCACGGATGGTCCCGGCGGCGGGAAGTTTGTATCTGCTGAGGCGCTGACGCAGGAGGTGCTCAAGCATTGGCCCTCAGGTTCAGGTGGCAAACCACTGGTTGTTTTCACCGGTGGTGAGCCGCTACTGCAACTGGATGAAGCCTTGGTGGACGCGCTGCATGCGGCAGGTTTTGAGATCGCGGTTGAAACCAACGGGACCCAACCCGCACCTCAAGGGCTCGACTGGATCTGCGTCAGCCCCAAGGCCGACGCCGAGCTGGTGTTGCGGCGCGGCACTGAACTCAAGTTGGTGTTCCCACAGCCCAGCGCGATGCCGGAACGCTTTGCTGATCTCGATTTTCAGCACTTCTTCATGCAGCCCATGGATGGGATTGAAGGCAAGAAGAATACGCAGAAAGCCATCGAATACTGCTTGCAGCACCCCCAGTGGCGCTTGAGCATCCAAACCCATAAGGTCATCGGCATTGCCTGACCGGAAGAAAACCCATTCTGGAAAAGTGAAGCCTGCTCTTTATTGATTCGGCCCGGTAAAGTATGAACCGTTCGTCCTGAGCCTGTCGAAGGGCTTCGACGAGCTCAGCCCGAACGGAACTTAAAACATCATCGGGCCGGATCAGTAGAGCGCCCTCGAAGCCATCAACAGCACCACCAGGGCACCGGCGCCGCCATCGGCCGGCTTGGCCTGCACAAAGGCCAGCACCTCGTTTTTTTGCACCAGCCAGCTGTGGACACGGCTTTTCAAAACAGGCGCTTTGCCGGGCGAGCCCAGGCCTTTGCCGTGCACCACGCGCACACAGCGGATGCCGTGTTTGTGCGCCTCGCGGATGAAGATGCTCAGGGCTTCGCGCGCGTCGTCGCGGCGCAGGCCGTGCAGGTCCAGCTGGCGCTG
>JBASJO010000296.1:0-1817 GCA_049655365.1 Rhodoferax sp.
CCGTGCATGACGGGGCATTTGCCAGCAGAACTCGGCTTGTTGTTTTCCATTTTGCGCTCCTTGGCTTGCGTTGTTGAGAAAACAACTATAGCGCTGACCGCACCAGATCGGGATAACCGGATACGACTATTCTGCGCAATTAAAGTCGTAAACAGGCACCCAGCATCCATGCGGGTTAGCGGCGTGGCAAATTGACAACACGTCGATTTAAAGTCGTAAACAACTTTACACCATGACCGCAACGATTGGGTCTTATAGCGCCTGGACTTGCCAATGTGAACGTTTCGGGTGCCGTAAACCGGTCCGTCGTCGCTGGTTCTTATGTGCCCAAAGCGGAAGTATCGAACACTTAAGTCAGCGCCAGAAAGCTGACATCTGGGACTCAGCGAGTTCACTTTTGCAATGCCTGCTTGGGGGATGACCTGCATCTGGCACGACGCAACGCGAGTTGGGTCTGACGATCGGAATTACGCATCCACGACAGGATCTTGCTCTTCATCTTCCTGAGGACCGAGTTTGAAATTGGCAAACTGAAGCATCATGTTTGCTTGCAAACGCGCTGTCTCGTCAACGCTGAGAAAGTCCAGCCGACCGTTCGGCAGATGTCTGAGTCTCAGCAGGCTCTCTCCCATGCTTGGCGGAATGCGCATCTTGTCGCTTCGAAACGCTTCTCGCAAAAGGTGAAATCGAAGTTCGAACTCCTCCCGGGTCTTGGGGGTGTCCATTGTTTTAAGTCTAGGGTTCATGGGCAAACCTATATTGAACGAGTCACAGTTCCAAGCGGCATTCCATCGATCTCGTACACCCAGGCGATCTCAATGCCTTGGGGCAAGCGCAAGGCTCCACGCTTGATTGCCAAGTAGCAGCCCTCGTGCTCCGGGCCTGCACCACTGCTTCCGGGTACCCTGCCAATTCGCCAATTCACGCGTGACAAGTCGCTGCCCGTCGCACCAGTCATTTGCATAAGAGCAGCCGAAGGAATCGCTGGTGTGAAGCTGCCGAAGAATGCAGGTCGATCTTTCACTCTAGCGCAGGCCTCCATATCCAACGCAGACCTCGCTGCAGGCAGCTCCGTCGACAGGAACTCTGTGGCCGATGATGGCGGAACGGGCCTCACGTTCGATCGATGGAAGAACGCGGTCATTCGAAACAGTCGGTGTCGCTTTCCGTCCCAAATGCGCTCAAAGAAATCCAAGTAAATTTCATCTCCGCGCATGGGCGGGAACCCACCTCCGGGTCGCGTCAACTTGGCCATCCAGGCCTTGGCAGGAGACGAAAACCCGACGATTCGGAATCGCCTAAGCTGGGCAGGGTTGTACGGTCGAAATGTTTGCTCAACACGCGGCAGAAGCGCTTCTGAAATGGCAGGCAGCACCGCTACCTGCAATGCAAAACGAACCTTCGCCTTCCATCTGCCCAAAGGATGATCCGACCGGTCCCTGAAACCCTCGGCCAGAAGTTGCTCAAGCTCAATGCTTGTCTCAACCGATAGAGGGGCACAGGCTCCCCGAATTTCATTCGCCGCACGCTCGGCGAGAGCTGGCGTTGCAAGACCCATTGCAGTCAGTTCGGCCCATTCGTCCTCAGCCACACGCGCCCATTCCGGACACGGCACAGCAGTGGCATTGGCATCGCCAGCCCCTTCGACCGCTTGGAAAACTGTCGCTCGGAGGCTCTTCAAGGCTTCGGCCGCACCTGACGAGCCCGTTCGCGCGGCGCGATCCGCTATCCGCATCAATACTGCAAGACGTCCGACGTGTTTGCAGTCGCGCTGAACATCGGCGAGAACGATTTCTGGCGCCAACCGATCCCAAAGC
>JBASJO010000297.1:0-2804 GCA_049655365.1 Rhodoferax sp.
TACCAGCGCTGGAACAACAGCAAGACCGGTGCGTCGGCCAACGGCAGCGACGACTACCGCAACGAGATGAACGGCATGGGCTACATCGTCGAGATCGACCCCTATGACAAGACCCGCATGGCCAAGAAGCGCACGGGCCTGGGCCGCTTTGCGCACGAAAGCGCGGCGTTTGGCAAGGTTGAGGCAGGCAAGCCGCTGTCGGTGTACATGGGTGACGATTCGCGCGGCGAATACATCTACAAGTTTGTGTCCACCGCGCTGTGGAATGCCGCCGATGCCAATGCCGCCGACCGCATGGCCGTGGGCGACAAGTACCTGGACAGCGGCAAGCTGTATGTGGCCAAGTTCAATGCCGATGGCACGGGCACGTGGGTGGAGCTGAGCCTGTCGAACACCGCCATCGCCAGCTACGCCAACTACAAGTTCGCCGACGCGGCCGACATCGCCATCAACACCCGCATTGCCGCTGATGCCGTGGGCGCCACCAAGATGGACCGCCCCGAGTGGAATGCCGTGAACCCCGCCAATGGCGAGATCTACTTCACGCTGACCAACAACAGTGCCCGCAGCGTGAACCCCACCGGCAGCCAGTACCTGCCCGACGCCGCCAACCCCCGTGCCTACACCGACATGAAGGGCACCAGCGAGCAAAAGGGCAACCCCAACGGCCACCTGGTACGCCTGAAGGAAGGCGCCACCGCCACCGCCTTCACGTGGGACGTGTACCTGTTTGGCGCCGAAGCCGGTGCCGACAAGGCCATGGTCAACCTCTCTGCCCTCACGGCCGACCAGGACTTCTCCAGCCCCGACGGCCTGGTGTTCAGCAAGGCCACGGGCATCTGCTGGATCCAGACCGACGACGGTGCCTACACCGACGTGACCAACTGCATGATGCTGGCCGCCGTGCCTGGCAGCGTGGGCGACGGCGCCAAGAAGACGCTGAGCTACACCAAGGCCGATGGCAGCAAGCTCGACATCGTGACCCCCGTGGGCAAACCCGCCACCGAGAACACGCTCAAGCGCTTCCTGGTTGGCCCCAAGGGCAGCGAAATCACCGGCCTGGCCGAGACGCCCGATGGCAAGGCGATCTTCGTGAACATTCAGCACCCTGGCGAAGGCACCGCCCTGGCCAATGTGGGCGATGCCACCAAGTACCAGAGCCAGTGGCCCGCCAATGCTGGCTACGGCGCGGGCAAGCGCCCCCGCTCGGCCACCATCGTGATCACCAAGAACGACGGCGGCGTGATCGGTACCTGAAGGCTGCCCGCCACCGCCTGCGCTGCGCCCGGCTGCGGCGCAGTGCCTTGCCGCTTTGGACCGTCAGGTTCAAAGCGGTTTTGTCATTTTTGCTATCAATAGTGGAGCTGATTGCGCATATCCATCAAGCGCTGGAGCCTGTTTTTGCTCGCAGATTCAACTACAAAGTGCACCGAATTTCAGTGTAACGGACGAATCTCCAAGCCCATGAACACCTCGTGGGGAGTGCGGTAGTTGAGGCACTTGCGGGGTCGGTGGTTGAGCCGGTAGAGCGCATCGTCAACTTCGTGCTGCGAGACCCGGCGCAGGTTGGTGCACTTGGGGAAGTACTGGCGCAGCAGGCCATTGGTGTTCTCGTTGAGCCCACGCTCCCATGAGTGGTAGGGATGCGCGAAGTACACATCCGCCCCCAGACTGGCGGCGATGAATGCATGCTCAGCAAACTCCTTGCCATTGTCGAACGTGATCGTTTCGCACAAGTGTTTGTGAGGTCGCAGCAGTGCGATCACAGCCTCGGTCACCCCTGCGCTGTGGCGCGAGTCCAGTTGCTGCGCCAGTGTGTAGCGGGACTTGCGCTCCACCAAGGTCACCAGTACCCCTTGGTGGCCCTTGCCGACCACGGTGTCACCCTCCCAGTCACCCATGCGGCTGCGTGCGTCAACGATGGCGGGGCGCTGCTCTATGCAGAGCCGATCTTTGAGTGTGCCGCGCCGCTCTTGTCCGCTGCCGTAGCGCTTGCGTCGCACCTTCTGGCAGCGCAGGTGTTTGATCAGCTCACCGCCTTTGCGTTTGTCGTCATAGATGTGCTGGTAGATGCATTCGTGGCTGATGGTCAGCACGCCCTCCAGCCGCAGCCGTCCGCTGACCTGCTCGGGAGAAAGCTCCAGGCGCAGATAGCTGTCCACCTGGCTCCACTGCCGCGCATTGAACTGGCGTGCATTGCGCCGTGCCCCTTGGCGGGCACGGGCTCGCTCATGAGCGCGGGCGGGTTTGTAGCCTTGGGCTCCAGCGTTGCGATTGAGCTCGCGGGTGATGGTCGATCGGCTTCGATTGAGCTGTGCGGCTATCACTGCCGGGCTTATGTTTTGACGACGCAGTGCGTGGATTTGGTATCGTTCTTCTCGGGTCAAGTGGGTATAGGTCATGGTGCAACGTTTGGGACTGGCCGGTCACAAAAATGCATCCTATGCACTCTTGGCCCAACTCGGTTTACTTGCGTTGCACTTCGTACTTGAATCCGCCATCTGAAATTTCAGTCCGACATTCAGAACGAAACAGCCATCGCGGGCACATCCACGCGCACCACGGGCTTGGCCAGGGCTGCGCTGGCGGCACGGGCAAAGTCGCGGGACCACGCAGGATCGGACATCAGCGCATCACCTGCGGCACGGGCCACGGTCAGCACCTTATCCGCCAGCAGCACCTTGCCGCTGGCGCGAAGGGGCTCGCAGTCCAGCGCGGTGAACTGGTCGTCCAGCCAGCGCCTGCCCGCCTCGTGGCCCATGGGCTCGGCGCCTGCCAGATCAAAGCGGAATTCCTGGTTTCCG
>JBASJO010000298.1:0-2048 GCA_049655365.1 Rhodoferax sp.
ATTCCATGCAAGCTTCTGAATTCATCGTGCCGGATGCCTCGGCTGGCCAGCGCCTGTTGCGGCAACAGCGTTGGCTGGTTGGCGTGCTGGCCGCCCTGGTGTTGCTGGCTGCGCTGCTGCCCTTGAAGGATCTGGTCATGGCACCGCGGTATTTTTTGCCCCTGCACACCCTGCTGGAGTTCGCCTCCATCGTGGCGGCCTTCTTTGTTTTTTCAACGGTATGGCATACCCCGGCCAAGCAGACGCCGGCACCTTTGCTGCTGATTGCCATGGTCTTTTTTGTCACCGGCTGGCTTGACAGCTTTCATGCCATGTCGTCTCCGGGCATGTCTGAGTTCGTCACGCCGGCCTCAACTGAAAAAGCAATTGCCTTCTGGCTGGTGGCGCGTCTGATGGTGGCGGCCGGCCTGTTGGGCATCAGCTTTTACCCCGAGCGCCTGCGGATGTCATGGCGCGCCCGCTACACCACCTTTGCCGCTCTGTGTCTGGCCACGCTGCTGGTGCTGTGGGGGGCGCTGTTTCATGAAGTGGTGCTGCCGGACACCTTTGTCGAGGGGCGTGGCCTGACCGCCTTCAAGCTTGGCTTTGAATGGTTCATCGTGGCGCTGCTGGTGCTGGCCGCTTGGCGCTACCATGGGCTGGCGCAGCGCGCCGACAATGAATTTTTTCCCCTGCTGTTTGGTGCCGCTGCGGTGGCGGCGCTTGGTGAGCAATTTTTCATCCAGTCCGGCAGCGTCAATGACGCGCAGAACCTGCTCGGTCATGGGTACAAGGTCGTGTCCTATTTCCTGATCTACCGTGCCGTGCTGGTGGTCAGCGTGCGCCGGCCATACCAGAAGCTGGCGGCACAGGCGCAGGAGCTGCAGGTCATGAACGAGCGCTTGCGCATCCAGTCGCTGGCCCTGGCCTCGACCGCCACGCCGATCACGGTGACTGACCTGGATGGCCGGGTGCGCTGGGCGAACCGCGCCTTCAAAGAGATTTTTGTGGTCCGTCGTCGGAACTGAAGCCCAATTTTTCCCTGTTTTCCGCGCCGTATGCCCCGCGCGCCGACCAGATCAAACACATGAAGGCAAGGCTTGAGGCCGGTCAGGTCTGGCGCGGCCTGGTTTACCTGCAGAACTTCCAGGGCCAGCCCATCATCATGGACCGGACCATCACGCCACTGTGCAATGAGGCGGGCGTCGCCGAAGGCTATGTTTCCGTGGCAGACGATGTGACCGAAAAAACCAGCTCTGAAATGCGCCACAAACGGGTGCTCGACACCTCCATCCACGGCTTCTGGGTGGTCGATGCCACGGGCCACCTGGTTGAAGTGAACTCGGCCTACAGCCGGATGTCCGGCTACACCACAGACGAATTGCTGGGCATGTCGATTCATCAGCTCGATGCGGTTCAGACGCCGGAGGAAGTGCGGGAGATGATGGAAAAAATCACTTGCCTGGGACAGCACCAGTTTGAAACCCGCCATCGGCACAAAGATGGACACGAAATCTCGGTGGATGTCTCGGTGACCTACGATATCGAGTCGGACAAGATGTTTGTCTTCTTGTATGACCGCACCGAGCGTGTGCAGGCGGCCACCGAGAAGAGCGATCTTCAACGGCAATTGCTGCAGGCCCAGAAGGTGCAGGCGCTGGGACAACTGACGGGCGGCATTGCGCATGACTTCAACAATATCCTGGCCGCCATTTCGGGCTACTCCAATCTGGCGCTGGACCGCCTGGTGCCCGACAAGAGCAGCAAGCTGGCCTCTTACCTGGGCGAGGTGATTTCGGCGAGCAACCGGGCGCAGGAACTGATTGCCCGGATGCTGTCGTTCACGCGCACACAACCCAACACCCAGATGGGCGTGATTTCGCCCGCCGAGGTGATCGCCGAGGTGCTGGCCATGCTGCGGGCGTCGATACCTTCCAGCATCGAACTGTCGAGCCGCATCGACGAGCAACTGCACATTCGCATGGACGCGAGCGAGCTCAACCAGATGCTGGTCAATCTGATCATCAACGCGCGCGATGCCATTGACGAGCAGGGCGTGATCGAGATCC
>JBASJO010000299.1:0-3167 GCA_049655365.1 Rhodoferax sp.
TGCTGCAGCAGCGATCCGCAGTCAGAGCCGGCCTCCACGGCGCGTTCCATCGCCTCGGCCTGTCCACGGATGCGGCGCAGCCTGGTGATGACGCGTTTCTTTTCCTGAGGGGAATGGGGCATGGCAACGGGTTGTATTTTGTACTGGGGGGTAGTATATCAACACGCCCATTAAAATGCCACTGTAGGCACGAACCAAGCATGCATGGCTGCTCAGAGGCCTGGCAGGCGACAAAAGTGCGGGTTTCCTGTTGCCTATCAAGCTGCACCAAGGCGCTTTCCGAGTTTGATGTAAAGCTTTATTGCCCGAATTCGCTCTTCGTATGAAAACATGAACTACCTCCAAGTAGCCCAAGTTATTGTCCGCATCCCCGGGAGACCAAATCGGCATCGGCGGCGACATTGATGGGGTGACTGTGCAGCTTAAATCGCATCAGCTATCGCTACGCGGAGACCAACTACTCCGCGTAGCGGCTTCGTCCAACGTTGTGCACAGGGGATGATGGAAGATCGATAGTGCCTCGAACTGCAAAGGGGGGGGCTTTGAACGGAAGCACCGACTTCGCTGTCTGCGCCTGCTCGGTTAGCGCACTGTGCGCGCCCATAACTCGTATCGAGCCTTGTTCTCTTCGTTCGGAGGATACAACCCCGGAAGGGATTGACCAGCATTAACCTGGGTCATGATCCAGCCCTCTAGCCTTTCCTGCTCTACTGCTGATGCAAGCACTTCTTCCAGCAATGCCGCAGGAATCAAAACAGCACCGTCCGAGTCGACAACCACAACATCGTTCGGAAACACCGCCACGCCGCCGCAGCTGATAGGTTCCTGCCAACCGACAAAGGTAAGGCCAGCCACCGAGGCCGGCGCCGCGACACCTTGACACCAAACCGGTAGCTTTGTCGCCAGAACCCCATCCACGTCGCGGATCACCCCATCAGTGACCAGTCCGCTGACACCACGCTTCTTCATTCGCGCACACAAAATATCGCCAAAAATACCGGCGTCATCGACACCCAGTGCATCGACCACTGCGATACACCCGGAAGGCATTGCCTCAATCGCAGCTCGGGTCGAAATCGGCGCACCCCAGGAAGCTGGTGTTGCTAGATCCTCACGCGCAGGTACGAAGCGCAGCGTGAAAGCGCGTCCAACCAACCGCTGCTGTCCTGGCTGCAGCGGTCTGGTGCCTCGCATCCAAACATTACGAAGCCCTTTTTTCAACAACACAGTGGTGATTGTTGCTGTTGTAACCCCGGAAAGAATTCGGACAATTTCGGGGCTGAGTGGAAGAAATTCTGTGCTCATTTAACGTTTCCTGGAATTAAGTTATACAAAGAGAATGGCTTTCTCAGGTGCTTAGATACTAGCGATCAGACCACCGTCGATGCGGATGACAGACCCCGTCAAGTAAGAGGCGCGCTCACTAGCAAGGAAACAGACCGTGTCAGCGTATTCCTGCGGTTCTCCATAGCGGCCCAACGGAATGCTGTCGGCACTTTCTGCCTGTATCTCCGCGACCGGCCGTTTCTCCCGCAGCGCCTTTTGCTCATCGAGAAATTTAATGCGGTCGGTCGCTACGCGCCCTGGCAACACTATGTTGGTAGTGATGCCGTCGCGGCCGACCTCCCGAGCTAGTGTCTTGGACCATCCAACCAGCGACAGGCGAAGAGCGTTAGACAGTCCCAGATTCGGTATCGGTGCAACCACACCCGATGACGTGCTCGTAATGATGCGGCCAAACTTGCGATGGCGCATACCTGGCAACACGCGATCAGTAATTGCAATGACCGACATGACCATGCTCTGGAAGTGCTTGTTCCAGACCTCAGGTGACTGCCCTGAAACCGGTGTTGGCGGTGGCCCACCCGTGTTGTTGATCAGAATGTCCACGGGACCAAGCTCCGCCTCAATGCGCGCAATATTGCTATCGATTACCGACAGGTCACCGATATCCCATCGAACTGCTAGTGCCTTGCCGCCAGCCGAAACAATATCAGCCAGCACCGGTGCCAAAGCCTCATGCTTTATATCCGCCACCGCCACGCGGGCACCCTCGCGCGCCAGAGTCCGGGCGATGGCACCGCCCAAGCCACCGCCCCCACCGAGTACCAGCGCTGTTTTGTTTTTTAGTCCAAGGTCCATATTGTCTACATTCCTTTGTTAAGTACAGGGCGGATTCATTTCCCAAGCTGCCCGGTGTATTTTCGCCGGTGATTACCCCTTTCGCTGCCGACCTGAGCCCTGATGCATCCAGACTGGTCCGGCACTGCCGCTAGCTTATCAGCCAGCACGTCGGCCTCGCAGTATTCGGTACTAATCAAATGGGAGATCCGTCACGCGGTGCGTCATGATGCGGGCGGCGTACTGATGCTGCCGCCGTTCTACTACAAGGGCGTGTCCGACGATGGCCTGTTCGCCAGCTACGCGAAAGTGATCGAGCGTTTGCGGAACGCCTATCCGGCCGTTATTGCCGGGGTCAAGGACAGCTCCGGCGACTGGGAGAATACGAAAGCGATGCTGGAGCGCTTCCAGCCGCAGGGCTTCGACGTGTTCGTTGGCAGCGAAGCTTCCTGCTGGCGAATATGCGTGGTGGCGGCACAGGCTGTATCACCGCGACCGGCGCCGTGAACCCTGGTGCGATCTCCCAGCTTTACCGGACCTGGCAATAAACAGATGCCGATGTGCAGCAAAAAGCGCTCGACGCAGTTCGTAACACGTTCCAGAAATTCTCGATGATTCCGGCACTGAAAGCGGCTATTGCGCATTTCGCCGGGGATGCAGGATACGCCACGGTACGTCCGCCGCTGGTCAAGCTGAACTCGCAGCAAAACAGCGAATTGCTGGCAGCGTTACTGGGGCAGGAGTTTTCAATACAGGGCCTGTAAGGCTGAATCACTGTCGAATTTGAACGCAGAACAACTGCGTCAACTCGCTGCTGAGTTGATCGCTACCCCCGTGCCAACTTCAGTCTCCATGAAGCAGCTCCACTCGCGCCATAATGCTGTTGCACTTCAGACTTGAATCCGCCATTCCACAAGGACCCCATGCTTCCAGGCATCAAACAATTCGATTTGAGCGAACGCACCGCCATCGTGGCGGGCGGCTCCAAAGGACTGGGCGAGGCCATGGCCGAGGGTCTGGCTTCAGCCGGTGCCAACCTCGTGATC
>JBASJO010000300.1:0-2774 GCA_049655365.1 Rhodoferax sp.
CCGGCGCGCGCTTCACCGTGATGAAGGGCCCGGTGGCGCGCCTGCACCGTGCGCTGGCGCAGTTCATGCTGGACGTGCAAACGCAAGAGCACGGTTACACCGAGTGTTACACGCCCTACATCGTCAATGGCGACACCCTGCGCGGCACCGGTCAGTTGCCCAAGTTCGAGGGCGACCTGTTTGCCGCAAAAAAGGGCGGCCAGGAGGGCGAGGAGCAGCCCGACAATACCGCGCTGTACCTGATTCCCACAGCCGAAGTGCCGCTGACCAACTTTGTGCGTGATGTGGTGGTGACGGAAAGCGAGCTGCCCATCATGCTCACCGGCCACAGTCCGTGTTTCAGGTCCGAGGCTGGCAGTGCCGGGCGCGACACGCGGGGCCTGATCCGCCAGCACCAGTTCGACAAAGTCGAGATGGTGCACATTGTGCACCCCGACAAGAGTTATGAGGCGCTTGAAGCCATGACCGGCCACGCCGAGGCCATTTTGCAAAAGCTGGGCTTGCCTTACCGGGTCATGAGCCTGTGCACCGGTGACATGGGTTTTGGCGCCAGCAAGACCTATGACCTGGAGGTCTGGCTGCCGGCGCAATACACCTACCGCGAGATCAGCTCGGTGAGCAACTGCGAAGCCTTCCAGGCGCGCCGCCTGCAGGCCCGTTTTAAGAATGCCCAGGGCAAAAACGAGTTGGTGCACACCTTGAACGGCTCCGGCCTGGCGGTCGGTCGCACCCTGGTGGCGGTGCTGGAGAATTACCAGAACGCCGACGGCTCGGTCACCGTGCCCGAGGTGCTGCGGCCGTATCTGGGTGGCTTGCAAAGTCTGCATGCCTAGTCCCCAGCGCATCTGCCTGATCGGTGCCGAGTGCACCGGCAAAAGCACCTTGGCGCAGGCCTTGGCGGCGCATTTTGACGGGCTCTGGGTGCCCGAGCATTTGCGCTCCTTTTGCGAGCTGAACGGCCGTACCCCCAGCGCGGATGAACAAGCGGCCATCATGCGTGCCCAGTTCGAGCGGGAAGAACAGGTGGCTGCGCTGGCCCTTCAAGCGGCTTGTGGCTATGTGTTTTGCGATGGTGCGCCGCTGCTCACCGCGATTTACAGCGACTATTACTTTGCGGACCGCTCCTTGTTTGATTGCGCTCACACCTTGCACGCGCGCTATGCGCTGACGCTGCTCTTGCATCCCGATTTGCCCTGGCTGCCCGATGGTTTTCAGCGCGACGGTGAAGCCGTGCGCACCGATGTACACGCCTTGGTGCAGCACGCGCTGCAAGCCATGCATGTGCCCCATATTGACGTCGAAGGCCGAGACGACACCCGTTTGCGGGCGGCGATTTTGGCGGTGGAGACCCTGACCGGTTAAGTCTCGACCCCGTCTTAGTACAATGGTCGCCTCACCGGGGGTGTCCGTTGCAAGACGGTCTGAGACAGTCCCCTTACCTGATCTGGATCATGCCAGCGTAGGGAGCGTGAAGGCTCGAAGGTCTGCTGTCAGCCGGCTCGCCTATTGCCCAGCGCCCCTTGCGCTGGCGCATTGAAAGGCTTTGCCATGAACCGTCGTCTGTTTGCCCTGGCCGCCACTGTGCTGGCCGCTGTGTCTGTGTCAACCCCAACGCTTGCCGCTGATGAACTGCGTGTCATGGTGCACAGCTCGTTTGCCTTGCCCAAGCCCCTTCTGGCGCAGTTCGAGTCGCAAAACAACATCAAGCTGGCCATCATCAAGGGCGGTGATGCCGGTGAGATGCTCAATAAACTCATTCTGACGCGCGCCCAGCCTGTGGCCGATGCGGTGTTTGGCATCGACAACACCCTGGTCGGCAAGGCCTTGGCGGCCGGCGTGCTGGAGCCCACATTGCCGCAAACCGCAACGGCTCCCGATGCCAACCTGGGCCCGGCGCTGGCCGCTGTGGACTATGGTTTTGTCACCCTGAACTACGACAAGGCGGCAGTGGCCAAGGGCGGTGTGGCCCTGCCCAAGACCTTGCAGGACTTGACCCTGCCCGCCTACAAGGGCTGGCTGGTCACGCCCAACCCGGCCACCAGCAGCACCGGTTATGCCTTTTTGCTGGCCACCATCTCGGGCATGGGTGAAGAGAGCGCCTTCGCCTGGTGGGCGCAGATGCGTGGCAACGGTCTGAAAGTGGTGAAGGGCTGGAGCGAAGCCTATTACACCGACTTTGCCCGCAACAAGGGCGCCTACCCGCTGGTGGTGAGCTACGCCACCAGCCCGGCGGCTGAAGTCTTTTACAGCAAGGACAAGATCACCGAGGCGCCCACCGCCAGCCTGAACCTGCCCGGCGGTGTTTTCCGCCAGGTGGAAGGCGTGGGCCTGATTAAGGGCGGCGGCCAGCGTGAAGCGGCGCTGAAGTTTGTTGACTTCCTGCGCTCAGGTCCGGTGCAGCAAGCGCTGCAGACCGAGATGTGGATGTACCCGGTGCAGGCCGGCACCGCGCGCGCCGAGGTGATGCGCCACGCCACCGAGCCCGCCGCCTTTGAAGCCCCGGCCGCGCATGTGATTGCAAGCCAGGGCGCAGCGTGGGTGGCGCGCTGGACCAAGGTGGTGCTGAAGTAAGCCTACGTCCCTCGGACAGGCTGTCATTGCGAGCGACGCGCGGCAATCCATGACCCATGAAGCCCAACACCCTGGACTGCCGCACTACGCTCGCAGTGACGGGGTCGGTGCAAGGCTCGTGCGCGGTGCCGGGTTGCACACCAGCCTGTGGCTCACCCTGTTGCCCGCTGCCGCTTTGCTGCTATTGCTGATGGCGCCATTGG
>JBASJO010000301.1:0-2289 GCA_049655365.1 Rhodoferax sp.
TCAAAGGTAGCGCTACGCAGCAGCAGGGTGGGGGTGTCTGTTGCAGCGAAGTCAAGGAGGAATCCAAAGGCGAGAGCCTTTGGAGGGGGACATGAGCGGAAGCAGACACCCTCGCCCTGTTGCGGGCCCACAAAAACGGCGTCCCGTCAAGAGGACAGACTCAACATCACAGCGAATTGAATAGTCGCTGACTGAATAACGTTAGGAGATTTTTATGTTTACCAAAATTCTGATTGCTAACCGCGGCGAGATCGCCTGCCGCGTCATCACCACTGCCAAAAAAATGGGTATCAAGACCGTGGCGGTTTACTCGGATGCCGACAAAGACGCGCGCTTTGTGCTGATGGCCGATGAGGCCGTCCACATTGGCGCGCCGCCCAGCCGCGAGAGTTACCTGGTGGGCGACAAGATCATTGCCGCCTGCAAACAAACCGGCGCGCAAGCCCTGCATCCAGGCTACGGCTTTCTGAGCGAAAACGCCGAGTTTGCCAAGCGCGTCGAAGAAGAAGGCATTGTCTTCATCGGTCCCAAGCACTACTCCATGGCGGCCATGGGCGACAAGATCGAGTCCAAAAAGCTGGCCGGTGCAGCGGGTGTCAATTGCATCCCCGGCGTCAACAGCGCCATCGAAACAGCCGAGTCGGCGGTTGAAATTGCCCAGGGCATTGGTTACCCGGTGATGATCAAGGCCAGCGCCGGCGGTGGTGGCAAGGGGCTGCGCGTCGCCTACAACGACAAGGAAGCGTTTGAGGGCTTCACCAGTTGCCGCAACGAGGCGCGCAACAGCTTTGGTGATGACCGCGTGTTTGTCGAGAAGTTTGTCGAAGAGCCGCGCCACATCGAGATCCAGCTGATTGGCGACAGCTTTGGCAACGTGGTGTATTTGAATGAGCGTGAATGCTCGATTCAGCGCCGCCACCAGAAGGTGATCGAAGAAGCACCCAGCCCGTTCATCAGCGATGCCACGCGCAAGGCCATGGGCGAGCAGGCGGTGGCCCTGGCCAAGGCGGTCAAGTACCAAAGCGCTGGCACGGTGGAGTTTGTGGTCGGCAAGGACCAGAGCTTTTACTTCCTGGAGATGAACACGCGCTTGCAGGTGGAGCACCCGGTGACCGAATGCATCACCGGACTGGACTTGGTGGAGTTGATGATTCGCGTCGCCGCCGGTGAAAAATTGCCGCTCACGCAAGCCGAGGTCAAGCGCAATGGTTGGGCCATGGAATGCCGCATCAACGCCGAAGACCCGTACCGCAACTTTTTGCCCAGCACCGGTCGCCTGGTGCGGTTTTCGCCACCGACCCAGACCATGGAACAGGGCAACACCACCGACTGGTTTGGCGTGCGGGTCGACACCGGTGTGCAGGACGGTGGCGAGATCCCGATGTACTACGACTCGATGATTGCCAAGCTCCTCGTGCACGGGGTCGATCGGCTTGATGCGATCGCCAAGATGCGCGAGGCGCTCAACGGTTTCGTGATTCGCGGCATCAGCAGCAACATCCCGTTTCAGGCCGCGTTGCTGGCGCACCCCAAGTTTGTTTCGGGCGACTTCAACACCGGATTTATTGCCGAAAACTATGCGCATGGCTTCAAGGCAGCCGACGTGCCGCACGAAGACCCCCACTTCATGCTGGCGCTGGCGGCCTTTGTGCGGCGCAAATCGCGCGAGCGGGCCGCCGGCATCAGCGGCCAGTTGCCCGGTTATGCCGTGAACGTGGGCAGCGACTACGTGGTGGTCACGCTGGGTGAGGACGGTACCAATGCCTATACCCCGGTGCATGTCGACGAGTTTGCCGGCAAGACCGGTTTCGCCCGCGTCAAGATGGGCGCAAGCACTTATGAGCTATGCAGTGACTCGCGGCTCAACGACGTTTGTATCACCGGCACGGTGAACGGCACGCCTTTCACAGCACAGGTCGAGCGCGGCACACCCAAGAACCCGCTGGCCTTGCGCCTGCAGCATAACGGCACGCGCATCGATGTGCTGGTGATCTCACCGCGTATGGCCGAGTTGCACGCGCTGATGCCGTTCAAGGCGCCGCCCGACATGAGCCGCTACGTGCTGTCGCCGATGCCGGGTCTGCTGGTCGATGTGGCGGTGCAGGTGGGCCAGAAGGTGCAGGCTGGGGAGCGTGTGGCCGTGATCGAGGCCATGAAGATGGAAAACGTGCTGTTTGCTGCTGCTGATGGCGTGGTGGGCAAGGTGTTGGCTGCCAAAGGCGAAAGCCTGACCGTGGACCAGCCGATCGTGGAGTTTGTATGAGCCAGCGTCCGTTCAAGGTGCTGGGC
>JBASJO010000302.1:0-5603 GCA_049655365.1 Rhodoferax sp.
ACGGTGGTGATGGCCGCCGTCAGCGTGGTTTTGCCATGGTCAACGTGACCGATGGTGCCCACGTTGACGTGGGGCTTGGTTCGTGTGAATTTTTCTTTTCCCATTTCGATTCCTTAAAAGAGCAATGCCCGTGAGTTGGTTTAATGTTTGCAGTTCGTCACTGGATCCATGGCCACGGGCAGCCTTGGGTGCGAAATCGCAGACAGTTTTAAATTTGAGGTGCCCGAGCAAATTTACTTCGCAAATCTTGATCCGGCACCTGGAAATTATTTTGCCCTTGCCGCCATGATGGCTTCGGAGACATTGCGCGGGGCTTCCGTGTAATGCTTGAATTCCATCGTGTAGGTGGCGCGACCTTGCGACATGGAGCGCAGCGTGGTCGAGTAACCGAACATTTCGGACAGCGGCACTTCTGCCTTGATGGCTTTGCCGCCACCGACCATGTCTTCCATGCCCTGGACCATACCGCGGCGTGAGGACAGGTCGCCCATCACGTTGCCGGCGTAGTCTTCCGGGGTTTCCACTTCGACAGCCATCATGGGCTCAAGAATCACCGGGCCGGCCTTGCGGCAGCCTTCCTTGAAACCAAAGATGGCCGCCATCTTGAAGGCCAATTCGTTCGAGTCCACGTCGTGGTAGGAACCGAAGTGCAAGGTCACCTTGACGTCGACCACCGGGTAACCCGCCAACACACCTTGCGTGACGGCTTCGTGAATGCCTTTTTCCACCGCAGGGATGTACTCGCGTGGCACCACGCCGCCCTTGATGGCGTCAACAAACTCGATGCCCTTGCCCGGCTCATTGGGCTCGATCTTGAGCACCACGTGGCCGTACTGACCCTTACCACCGGACTGACGCACGAACTTGCCTTCGGCATCTTCGATGGTCTTGCGGATGGTTTCACGGTAGGCCACCTGAGGCTTGCCGACGTTGGCTTCGACGCCAAATTCGCGCTTCATGCGGTCAACAATGATTTCGAGGTGAAGCTCACCCATACCGGCAATCAGGGTCTGACCCGACTCTTCGTCGGTCTTCACGCGGAACGACGGGTCTTCCTGTGCCAGACGCTGCAGCGCAATACCCATCTTTTCCTGGTCAACCTTGGTTTTCGGCTCGACCGCCTGGGTAATCACCGGCTCGGGGAACACCATGCGTTCCAGCATGATGATGGCGTTTGGATCGCACAGGGTTTCACCCGTGGTAACGTCTTTCAAGCCAATACAGGCGGCGATGTCACCGGCCACAATTTCGCTCACTTCTTCACGCTTGTTGGCGTGCATCTGAACGATACGGCCAATACGCTCTTTCTTGCCGCGAATCGGGTTGTACACCGTGTCACCCTTGGTCAACACACCCGAGTACACGCGCACGAAGGTCAACTGACCAACAAACGGGTCGGTCATCAATTTGAATGCGAGGGCAGAGAATTTTTCTGTATCGCTGGCCTGACGCACGATGGGCGCTTCGTCTTCGTCCATGCCCTTGACCGGCGGAATGTCCACTGGCGACGGCATGAATTCAATGACGGCGTCCAGCATACGCTGCACACCCTTGTTCTTGAAGGCCGAGCCGCAATACATCGGCTGGATTTCGCTGGCGATGGTACGCGTGCGGATACCCAATTTGATCTCTTCTTCAGTCAGGTCACCTTCTTCAAGGTACTTGTTCATCAGTTCTTCGTTGGCTTCGGCCGCAGCTTCCACCATCTTCTCGCGCCACTCTTTGGCGAGCTCGACCAGATCAGCGGGAATCTCGCGGTAGTCAAACAACATACCTTGCGAGGCTTCGTCCCAGATGATGGCTTTCATCTTGATCAGGTCCACCACGCCAGTGAAGTTTTCTTCAGCGCCGATCGGGATCACCATGGGCACGGGAGACGCCTTCAGGCGCAATTTCATCTGGTCCACGACCTTGAAGAAGTTGGCACCGGTGCGATCCATCTTGTTGACAAAGGCCAGACGTGGCACTTTGTACTTGTTGGCCTGGCGCCAGACCGTCTCGGACTGCGGCTGCACGCCACCCACAGCGCAGTAAACCATGCAGGCGCCGTCCAGCACGCGCATGGAACGCTCGACTTCAATGGTGAAGTCAACGTGGCCGGGGGTGTCAATGATGTTGATACGGTGCTCAGGCAAGGACTTGTCCATGCCCTTCCAGAAGCAAGTGGTGGCAGCGGAGGTGATCGTGATGCCACGCTCCTGCTCTTGTTCCATCCAGTCCATGGTGGCCGCGCCATCATGCACTTCACCAATTTTGTGATTCACACCAGTGTAAAAAAGGACGCGCTCGGTGGTGGTGGTTTTACCGGCGTCAATGTGAGCAGAAATGCCGATATTGCGATAGCGCTCAATGGGGGTATGGCGAGCCATGGTGGATCCTTGGTTGATCTGTAAATTTCAAACTACGACGCCGCAGGGGCTTATGACCGCTGCGGCGTAGCGAGAAGGCTTCAGGCCAGGCGCAAACCCGCTGGCAGTGCGATAAGCACGACAAGGGTTTGCAACGACGCATGAAGCCTTCGCAGTAGCCGCCCTTTAGAAGCGGAAGTGGGAGAAGGCCTTGTTCGCCTCTGCCATGCGGTGAACTTCGTCACGCTTTTTCATGGCGCCGCCACGGCCTTCAGTGGCTTCCATCAGTTCGTTGGCCAGACGCAGTGCCATGGATTTTTCACCGCGCTTGCGGGCGGCTTCCTTGATCCAGCGCATGGACAGCGCCAGACGACGAACCGGACGCACTTCAACGGGCACCTGGTAGTTGGCACCACCAACGCGGCGGGACTTCACTTCAACCAGCGGCTTGACGTTGTTGATGGCCATGGTGAAGGCCTCAACCGGGTCTTTGCCAGGGTTCTTCTTTTCGATCTGCTCCAGGGCACCATAAATGATGCGCTCGGCGATCGCTTTTTTGCCGCCTTCCATGATCACGTTCATGAATTTGGACAGCTCGACGTTGCCGAATTTAGGATCCGGCAGAATTTCACGTTTAGGGACTTCGCGACGACGTGGCATTTTTTCACCTCTATTGCTTCAGTTGGCATCTTTTCAGATACCGCGAGAGTTAACAAATAAGACTCTCACTTACTCGACCCGAACATTGGGTCACTACGTTCATTTCCTGCGCCACGCAGCAAACAAACACCTTTTAATTGAACGAACCAGCGGTTTATTTGACCTTGGGACGCTTGGCACCGTATTTGGAACGCGACTGCTTGCGGTCTTTCACGCCTTGCAAGTCGAGCGAACCGCGCACGATGTGGTAACGAACACCAGGCAAGTCCTTGACACGACCGCCGCGAACCAGCACCACGCTGTGCTCCTGCAGGTTGTGGCCTTCACCGCCGATGTAAGAAATCACCTCGAAGCCATTGGTCAAGCGCACTTTGGCGACTTTACGCAAAGCCGAGTTGGGCTTCTTTGGCGTGGTGGTGTAAACGCGGGTGCAAACACCACGGCGCTGGGGAGAATTTTCCATCGCCGGGCTCTTGGACTTGACGGTCTCAACCGCACGCCCCTGACGGATTAACTGATTGATGGTTGGCATTGAGCCTCCTAAAAAACTAAACGTCCCTAAACGTTTTAAAACATAAAAAACGAAAACGTGAATCCCTTCGGAAATTCCGAAAAGCCCATTACTATATCAGGTCATGTACTTCTGTGCAATGGTCATTTGATCCACAGGCGCAAGGCATCCCAGGCGCGACCCATCACGCCAGCCTGCTCCACGCCCTGCAGCGCCAGCAAGGGCACCTTGGCCACCACCTGGTCGGCGCTGCTGATGATCAGCGTACCCACCTGCTGACCCTTGGTCAGGGGCGCCACCAAAGGCTCCGGCCGTGCCACCTGGGTCGTCAACCTCGCGCCCATGCCGGTCGGCACCGTCACCACAATAGCCTGCCCCTGGCCGAGCGCCACGGTCGCCACCTTGCCCTTCCAGACGGCTGGCGTCACCACCGCCTGGTTGGCCTCAAACAGCTTGACCGCTTCAAATGCGGTGTAGCCCCAGTTCAGCAACTTTTGCGATTCATTGGCGCGTGCATCTTCGCTGGAGGCACCCAGCACAATCGACAACAGGCGACGGCTGCCCAGGGCGGCGGCTGAGCCCACGGGGGCACCAGGCTGACCGAGCCCCGGCACGTCGCGGCGGGCGGTGGCAATCAGGCAGTAGCCCGCGGCATTGGTATGCCCGGTTTTCAGGCCGTCCACGGTCGGGTCGCGAAACAACAACAAGTTGCGGTTGTTGTCATTGGCCGCGGGGGTGCCTGCGTAGCGGTATTTCTTGAGGGCGTAATAGCCCACAAATTGAGGAAAATCACGCATCAGGCGGGTCGCCAAAATGCTCAGGTCACGGGCGGTGGTGGTATGGCCCGGCTCGGTCAGACCCTCCGGATTTTTAAAACCCGTGGACTTCATGCCCAGTGCCTTGGCCTGGTCGTTCATCAACTGAACAAACCGCTCCACCGTGCCACCCACACCCTCGGCCAGCGCCACGGTGGCATCGTTGCCACTTTGCACGATCATGCCCTTGATCAAATCTTCCACCGGCACCTTCATCTTGGGGTCAATGAACATACGCGAGCCCGGCATTTTCCAGGCCCGCTCGCTCACCGGCAGAGCTTGCTGCAGGTCGATTTTTTTGCTGCGCAGCGCATCAAACACCAGATAAGCCGTCATCAGCTTGGTCAGCGACGCCGGCTCAATGGGCGTATCAATGTCTTTTTGCGCCAGGATCTGATCGGCAGTGACGTCCACCAGCAAATAGGAGCGCGCTGCAATTTCAGGCGCTTGCGGGGTTTGCGCAGCAACCGACAGGCAAATCGCCGTCATCAGGGATAAAAGTATTTTTTTCATGCGTGTATTGCCCCTCGTCAGTCGAGAGGCCGGTGAAGAGTGCTCTAAATTAAAAAATGAAACGGTCCATGACTTTGGACGGCAACAACTTAGCGCCCCAAATGCTCGGGTGTCAGCAAGCGCTGCACCACCTGGCCGTTTTTGAGGTGCGACTCGACGATCTCGTCAATGTCGCTGGCATCCACATAGCTGTACCACACGGCCTCCGGATACACCACGGCCACCGGGCCGGCAGCGCAGCGGTCCAGACATCCTGCCTTGTTGACGCGCACTTGTCCCGGTCCGGCCAGCCCCGCAGCCTTGACCTGCGACTTGCAACGCTCAAAGGCAGCCATCGCGTCGTACTGAGCGCAGCAAGCCTCGCCGTTGCTACGCTCGTTCAGACAGAAAAAAATATGCCGTTGGTAATAACCGGGCGCGGGCGTTGGCGCACCGTCGGCCTGAGTGCCTGAATGGGGTGGTGTTGAATTTGTCATGCTTCTGATTTTAGTTTTGTGACTCCTTGTCCCAAAGCAAGCTCAGCAGATAAACCAAAGCTGCAAAAGGCCAAAGCCAGCCCAACCATTGCACCAGGCCGTGGAAGCGGATGAAACGTCCCTGCTCCCAAAGAAACAGGGTCTGCTCGAAATAAGGGTTCACCGAGGTCTGATTCAACAAACTCAAGTGGACCCCCAAAGCCAGCAACGCCAGCGCCGCGCTGGCACGCCGCGGCACCCACAGCAACAGCACCGCCAGCACCAAGGCGCTCATCAACGC
>JBASJO010000303.1:0-3675 GCA_049655365.1 Rhodoferax sp.
GCCACACACACCGGGGTGGCGTTGAACGCGGGGTTGAATCGGTAAGGAATGGCCTGACCCAGCGGCGGCACGTTCGGGTGCTTCCCGGGTCAAGGTCTCATGCCCTTAAGCGCCCGACTCCACTTCAAAGGCGTTGTTCTGGTCTTGGGCCAACACCAGCGCCACTTGTTTCAGTGAGTCCTTCAATGCGCTTTTCAGGGTGTGCGGCGGGTTGATGACGAACATGCCGCTGGCGGGCAGGCCCGGGCGGATGACATCGCCCGCGTCATTGGTAAGCAGTTTGCTTGACTTGACCGTGAGGGTGGCGTTAAGCCAGGGTTTGCCAGCCTTGGTGGCCAGGGTCCTGAGCTTGCGCGGCAACTGGTGTGCTTCCGGACGCGGGATGAGCGGGTACCAGATGGCGTAGGTGCCGGTCGGGAACCGGACCAGTGCATCGGCCACCATGTCGACTACACGGTTGTAGTCGGTCTTCATTTCATAACTCGGGTCGCACAGCACCAGGGCGCGCCGCGACGGTGGCGGCAGGAATTTCTTGATGCCTTCAAAGCCGTCCTCGCGCAGCACAGCCACCTGACGCCCGACATCGAGCTGGGCGATGTTGGAGGACAGGGTTTTGGTGTCGGTGGGATGAATTTCAAACAGCTTGAGCTTGTCGCGCTCACGCAGCAGGCGCTGAATGATGAAGGGCGAGCCGGGGTAGACCTTGTGGCTGCCCGCCGTGTTGAAGCTGGCCACCATGTCGAGGTAGTCCTGCAGCGCGGGTGTCGGGGTGATGCTGGCAAGCTTCTCGATCAGGCGCAAATAGCCCTCGCCGGCTTCGCCGCTGGTGCTGGCGTAGTCGCCATCGAGGCGGTACAGACCGGCGCCGGCATGGGTGTCAAAGACGGTAAAAGCCGTTTCCTTGAGCGCCATGTGGCGCAGGATGGCCAGCAGCGTGGTGTGCTTGAGGACATCGGCATGGTTGCCGGCGTGAAAGGCGTGGCGATAACTGAACATGCATGGATGTTAACCGCAGTGCCCATATCTTTGTATAATGGCCGGCTTCGCAGCGCTTTTGTGGCTCCGCGGCGAAGCTTCTCAGTATCGTCCCAACGGGCCGTGTGCCGAGTGAACCCTACCTAAGAGATTCCCATCAGAGGAACGCCGACCGTAGAAAAGAGCCCAGCAAACCCTTCTTTAATAAAGAGAAATCTCATGTCAACTTTCAGCGCAAAACCCGCTGAGGTCGTGCACGAGTGGTTTGTGATTGACGCGACCGACAAGGTCCTCGGACGAGTAGCCAGCGAAGTTGCTCTCCGTTTACGCGGCAAACACAAGGCCATTTACACGCCTCACGTCGATACCGGCGACTTCATCATTGTCACCAACGCGGCTCAGCTGCGCGTGACCGGTGCCAAGTCCCTGGACAAAATGTATTACAGCCACTCCGGTTACCCGGGCGGCATCAGTTCCACCAACTTCCGTGACATGCAAGCCAAATTCCCTGGCCGCGCTTTGGAAAAAGCCGTCAAGGGCATGCTGCCTAAAGGCCCTCTGGGCTACGCCATGATCAAGAAGCTCAAGGTGTACGGTGGTGCAGAGCACCCGCACACTGCCCAGCAACCCAAAGTGTTGGAAATCTAAGGAGCCTTGAAATGATTGGTGAATGGAACAATGGTACCGGCCGTCGCAAATCCAGCGTCGCCCGTGTTTTCCTGAAAAAAGGCTCCGGCCAGATCGTTGTCAACGGCAAGGACATTCAAAAGTTCTTCGGCCGTGAAACCTCGATCATGATCTGCAAGCAGCCTCTGATGCTGACCAACCACGCTGAAACCTTTGACATCATGGTCAATGTGGCAGGCGGCGGCGAGTCGGGCCAGGCAGGTGCAGTGCGTCACGGTATCACCCGTGCCCTGATCGACTACGACGCAACGCTCAAGTCCGAGCTGAGCAAAGCCGGTTTCGTGACCCGTGATGCCCGTGAAGTTGAACGTAAGAAGGTCGGTTTGCACGGTGCCCGCCGTCGCAAGCAGTTCAGCAAGCGTTAATTTTCGCTGTCTGTCAAGAAGCCGCCGGGATGCAAGTTCTGGCGGCTTCTTGCGTTTTGAGCCTGGGTCACTCCGATGTGCACGCCAGAAAAAACCACACTGAAACTAGCGGCAAATCAGCAGCAGGTCAAAACTTGATCAAATTACTGTACCATTTCATCAGTTCCAATTACAGGAGAAACCCATGAGCGCCGTTGCCGAAGACATTCAAACCGAAATGCCAGCCCCGATTTTGTTCACCGACAGCGCGGCCGCCAAAGTGGCTGACTTGATTGCCGAAGAGGGTAATCCTGATCTCAAATTGCGCGTGTTCGTCCAGGGTGGCGGTTGTTCGGGTTTTCAGTACGGTTTCACCTTCGATGAAATCACCAACGATGACGACACCACCATGACCAAGAACGGTGTTTCCCTGTTGATCGATGCCATGAGTTACCAGTATCTGGTGGGTGCAGAGATTGACTACAAGGAAGACTTGCAGGGCGCGCAGTTTGTCATCAAGAACCCCAATGCCACGACCACCTGTGGCTGTGGTTCCAGCTTCTCCTGACCAAGCCGCGTAGGCCGGCTCAGGCCGGGTAAATCGCACCCAGTACACGGGCACCTCGGGTGCCCGTGATGCTTTGCAGGTCCAAGGTTTCGCGACGCATGGTTTTGCGGGCCAACCAGGCAAAGGCGGTGGCCTCCACTTGCTGTGCCGGCAGGCCACAGGTGTCAGAGGGCAAAACCGTAACGCTTGGCAGCAACGCGCGCAGGCGGGCCATCAGGTGGGCGTTGAAGGCGCCGCCGCCGCAAACGAGTAGTTGTTGGCTGCCGGCTCCATACGTCTTCACCGCTGTGGCACAGGTACTCGCGGTCAGTTCGGTGAGTGTGGCCTGGATATCGGCGGGTGCAGCATCGGCAAAGTCGCGAAGTTGCACGTCAAGCCAGTCGGGACTGAACAAATCACGCCCCGTGCTCTTGGGCGGTGACAATGCGAAAAAAGGCGCTGTCAGAAGGGTCCTGAGCAAGTCAGGCAGCACCTGACCGCTGGCCGCCCAGGCGCCATCGGCGTCGAAGGCCAGCCCCAGGTGGCGCTGGCACCAGGCATCCATCATGGCGTTGCCGGGCCCGCAATCAAAGCCGAGCACATCATCCGTCGACGCCGGGCCCAGTACCGTCAGGTTCGCCATGCCACCGATATTGAGCACGGCCCTGGTTTGGCCGGCTTTGCCAAACACTGCCTGGTGAAAGGCGGGTACCAGGGGTGCACCCTGGCCACCCGCGGCAACGTCGCGGCTCCTGAAGTCCGCCACCACATCGATGCCGGTCAATTCAGCCAGCAAGGCCGGATTGGCGAGTTGCAGTGTGTAACCCGTGGCGTCGTGCTGTTGGGGCTGATGCCGAATGGTTTGCCCATGGGCGCCAATCGCCTGAACCTGCCCAGGCGCAGTGGCAGAACTGGACAGCAGTTGTTGGACCACGCCGGCATAGACGCGCATCAGCGCGTTGGCGGCCAAGGCGGCGCGATGCAATTCATTGGCTCCGGGCTGGTTGAGTGCCAGCAACTCGGCTTTCAGGGCAGGTTCCATCGCGGCGCTGGCATGGGCGCGCACCGAGAGCGGTGTGGTGCTGAAGTCGGCCAAGACGCCATCGACACCGTCCATTGAGG
>JBASJO010000304.1:0-6121 GCA_049655365.1 Rhodoferax sp.
GGATACAGCAGCCGGGAATAGAGCTGGTCAACGATCACGGTGGCGCCGTAAGCCTGTGCCAGGCGCGCGATGGCGTTGATTTCGCTGTCCGAGTAAATCACGCCCGCCGGGTTGTTCGGATTGGAGAAAACAAACACCCTGGCCCCGGCTTTGAAAGCCTCTTCGAGCTGCCCCAAATCGATACCCGCATGGTCGCTTGCGGCAAGGTAGTCCAGCTTGACGGGCGCGATCTCGGCGCCGAAAAATTGAACCAGCTTGCGGTTGGCGAAATAGTCGGGCTGCACAATCGCGACCTTGTCGCCTGCCGACACCGTGGCTGCGATGGCCAGAAAAAGCGCCCCCTGGGTGCCCGGGGTGATGATCAGTCCATCGTCCGCCGAGACCGGTGCGCCAGTGAAATCGGCAAGTTTGGCGGCAAGATGATCGCGGATGCTTTTTTTGCCGCGGTATTCGGTATAGGCCTGGTCGGCACCGGTTTCGACACCCGCGACAAAGGTCTCAAAGGCGCCAGGGGTGGGTTCGAACGCATTGACATCGCCGTGCGAAAAATCAACCGGCCTGCCTTCAAGCGAGCCACCGCGCATCAAAGACCCAAGATCGGCCGCCTTTTGGCGCCCCTCTTGCCCCGGTGCGTTGTCGGTTGCAAGCATGGCAAATGTGTCTTCGATCTTGCTCATTTTGTCCTGTCGTCTGGTTGATTGGCGATGCTAACATTCTCAGGACGGGTGCATCTTGCGATGTCGGGAAGCAAAAGACGTGGGCGTCAATGATGTGTGGCCGATTCAGGCAGCAGAAGACCAAAATCCGATTTTCAAATTTCCAGACAGCAGGCGCTCAACGAGGGCCCAACCGGCGCGCTCCGATATTGCGCGCGTCCGCAGGGTTAGCTGTCACGTGGCACATTGAGGCCAGGACAGCGAACACACCAGAACCGCTGTGCCTGCACAGTAGAGGAACCGATAAAGCCACTGGTTTACTCGCTCAGTGAAGGTAACGCCGCAATACGTTTCGATCTCCCACCCGCGGACAAATAGTGTGCCCCAGAGCAAGAGACATGCCCCCGCGATCTGGAGCCACGCAAGGAACTTTGTTGTAGCGCAGTCACGCCACGAGCCGAACGCAAGACCGGAACCATATCCGATGGCACCCGACAGCAGAACCAGTAGCAATGAGTAAAGAAATGCTCGGCGAACAATGTACGCGCTGTGCTCGCGCTCGACGTGTCCGGTGTAGTTGTTTCTGGCCTTAGCATCCGATCCTTGCGCCTCGATCAGCCTCTTGGGCGCGAGCAGTAGCAGGAGGCACAACCGGACGGCGCCGAAGAAACCAACGGGTGTGGAACGGGTATCGGCCATTTATGGTGACGACTAACGCGAAAATGACCGGACAACCAACACAAGCGGCGAAGCCACCTCTTGCTGTTGTGATTCCGTGTCGAATGACATGCTATGTTCAGCGCCACTTCTTGAGCTCTTTGAACGCCCACTTATCGCAATCGATCTCATGGTCTTGTCCCCAGTTGTGTTTTATATGGGCCACCTCGTGCAAGATGAGATGCTTTAAGAAAGTCACGTCGTCTTGGATTACGCCGTAGACCCTCTTGAACCCACGGAGGTAGAGTCCCAACAGATGGTCTTCAATGGCCTTATCAGTTAACGGCGACCGCAGCAAAATTCGGTTCGGACCGTTGGCGCAATTCCAAAGCGCCTTCCCGCTCGGGTTACCGGACATGGCGCTGGCATTTAATGACCTGACATGCGAGGCACACCACTCGGCGACGTCCGGCACAACGTCCACTTCTGCATCGACGTAGCTCGCGACCATACGGTTGATCAGTGCCTTGTGCGCAGCGACATCCATAACCGTCATTCAAGAGATACACGGTCTGAATTCACCGAACTGCGCGGCTTTTCGCGCAGGTCAGTTGGAATGATGAGTTGGGCTTCACAACGGCGATACAAAAGGTGTATTTAGAGTCCTCTTCCCGGCCGTTTTTTTCTCCCGAATCAACTCCATGTCGTTCATGCCTGCGCAGATTTCGTTGCTGCCTGGGGTCGACATGTGTTCCTCGAATCGTTCTTTAGCTTGGCGCTCATCGTCGAACTGCGGATCAATCTCGTACAGATACTCGCGAAGACCATTGAACTGATCCAAGACGAAGTCGAGCTTGGCGTGGACTGATTTGAGGCGCTCGTTCAAATACCAGCCGTGTGCAAACCACAATGCAATGGCCGTGAGAATGACGGTCATTTCTATCGAACTCTCGAACATGTGATCCTCCTTGAAGACCAACGTAATATACATCGCAAAATCTGCGGATTAATCAGGGCGCTTCGGGATAAACTGGTCATGAATTCCTCCTGAAAGTGGTTTGCAGCCTTGCTTGCGTCGGTCTTACCTGAAACTTTTACAGGTATAAAAATTCCCACAAACCCCACAGACTGTCTAAGCGCAATTCTGGACTCCAACAAGCAATTTCCAGCAGTTGAGAGCACCATTTGAATATCGGCTACCGCTGCGAACCAGGCGTCAAACCTAACTCAGTACCCACGCCCCACATCCACCAGCCCGGCCACCGGCTCACCGCGCTCCAGCGCCGCCATCTTGTCGGCAATCTGCGCAATACTGGTCTCGCGCAAGGTGCGCGCCGAGGTGTGTGGCGTGATGGTTATTTTTGGGTGATGCCAAAACGGGTGCGCTGCCGGCAAGGGTTCGGTGCGAAACACGTCTAGCGTGGCTCCGGCCAGGTGGCCGCTGTCGAGCAGCGTCAGCAAATCCTCGTCCACCAGATGCGCGCCGCGCGCCACGTTGATGACGTAGCCACCCGGCTGCAGCCGGCTCAAGCGTTCGCGGTTCAGAATGTTGGTGGTATCGGGTGTCAATGGCAGCAGGTTGACCAGCACGCGACTGCTGGTCAGAAAAGCATCGAGTTGCGCCGCGCCGTTGAAACCGCGCACACCGTCGAGAAGCTTTGGGGTACGGCTCCAGCCGTTGACCGGAAACTCAAAGTGAGCCAAGGCCTGCGCCACCCGCGCGCCCAGCACACCCAGGCCCATCACGCCCACGGCAAAGTCACCGCGCTGGCGCGGCTTGTAATACGTCCAATGCCCGGCGAGCACGTCGGTGGCATAAGCCTCCAGGTCTCGAAAATGCCGAATCACCGCCTGGCAGACGTATTCGGCCATCTGCACCGCCATGCCCGCATCTTCCAGCCGCACCACCACGGCTTGCGGCGGCAGGCGCAGACTCAGCAGCGCATCGACCCCCGCGCCAATGTTGAAAATGCCTTTGAGCTGCGGCTGCTCGTCAAAAAACTGCTGGGGCGGTTGCCACACCACGGCGTAGTCAGCCGGGGTGGCACCGGGCTGCCACACTGCCACCTCGGCCTGCGGCAAGGCGGCGTGCAAACCGGCAAGCCAGGGTTCCGGCTCGGTGTTGGTGCAGCAGAAGGTGATGTTCAAGACAGACATGGGGCAGAAAGATACTAAAAATTTAAACGGGTACGCATTGGTCGATGTACCTCTTGCCACGCCAGCAACTCAGAGGGTCGCAGACCGTAGCGCGCCAGCACCCCCTCATGCAACCGCCTGAGTTCTTCGACGATCAGTGCCTGCACTTCAGCTTGTTCTTGCTCGGGAATACGCTGGGCCACGGACTGCGCAATGCTGGCCAGAGGATCAACTTGCGGCTGCAAGATGACTTCACGGATGGTTTGTTTAATGAAGTCGCGCCAGGCCAGGCGCAGGGGATCGGGCTCTGCCAGGTCTTGTTTGATGGCCAGATATTCCTGCGTGGAGCGTTCATAGGCCCAGACGTAAAGGTCGCGCAGCAGCTCGACGCGCGTCATCTCAAACACGCCCAGCGTGGCGCGGCTGTAGGCCTGCTCGGGTACATCCATAAAAGTCAGCGGGCACAAATTGGCGCGGAACAGGGGCAGGTTTGCGGCCAACCGGGAGGTGCGCTTGTTGATGTCAGCAAAGGGCTGGAGGTAGGGCAAATGCACCATCATGAAGAATGATTGCTCGAACGGATCGTGAATCTGGTTGGCCTTGGCCAGCAGTGCGCTCAGTGCGTCTTCAATTTGCTGCGGCTTTGACAGGGGTCGATAGACACTTTTGCCAATATCGACGGCGTGCTGGCGAACCCGGCCTTCATCCGCCGGGTTGGGCAACAAGTTTTCCGCCAGGGCACTGTGCAGGTTCATCAAGGTGTAGCGGTTGAGTTCGGCGCTGTCGATGTTTTCAACCAGCAATTCAATCGCCGTCTTGTGGTTAAGGATCATCTGCGTTTCGATGGCGGATTTGCCACGCGCGGCCTTGCCGTGCTCGATGAGTTCACGCGTGTCGAGCCGGGTGTAGGTGTTGCCCTCCAAATGACTCGATGCCCATGACAAGTCGATCAGCAACCGGTTCAGAATGGCGCGGCTGTAAGTGCCTGCCGGCTGATCGATGTCGGCGGTTTTGCCCATGCTGTGCAATTGACGGCGCATCGCCGCTGACAGATACCAGGTGGTGTTGGGCAGGTAGGCATCCAGAAAATCACGCTGGTAGCCCACCGGTTTGCGTGCTTGCGCAGGCTGGTCGATATAGGCCAGGATGTCCTGGCTGTCAGCAGACAAAGGGATTTGCCTGGGAAAACCATCGCTGACCGATGTGACAACGCCAAAATAGCGACGCGCTCTGGCTTCACCTCTGGCGATGACTTGGCCATGGTCGATCAACCCGGCGATCAGGCGTTGTGCCGTGCGCCGTGCCAGACCGGGCTGCTCGACCAGAAGTTCAGCCAAGGTCAATCCGTTGCCGGATGACTGAATGCTGTACAGCAGGTCTGAGCTTGATGACATGGCAGTTTTGGCGCTGTTTCAGGTGTCTTTGGCGCGATTATGGCGCAGTTTTGGCGCTATTGTGGCGCAATTAATCAAGCCTCAGCGGCCACCAATTTGAGCAGTTCAGCGCCCTCCACCACCTGGTCACCGGCGGCGTAGAGCAATTCTTCGACGACGCCGTCGATGGGCGCGGCTATGGTGTGCTCCATTTTCATGGCATCCATCACCGCCAGCGCCTGGCCGCGCTGGACCCGGTCGCCGGCCTTGACGGCAAACGACACCACCTTGCCCGGCATGGGCGCCGTCAGGCGGCCGACCTCGGCAGGCGCTTCGCCGGCGTGCAACAGCAGATCAATGGCAATGATTTGCGTGGCGCCTTGCGCGGCATGGATATAGCCGACCTCGCCCTTGCGATACACATTGACCAACGCGCGCTGGCCCGCAAAACGAACGTCGATGCCCGCTGGCGTGGCGGTGAATTCGAGCATTCCGGCCACTTCGCCCACGGCGAATGACAACGCGCCATCGTGCAGATACGTCAGCCCGGCCTGCACCTGCTCGCCGGCAAATTCAAACGCAAAGCGCCGCGTGAAAACGCCATGGCTGCGCCAGCCATCGGTCTTGCTGAAGGGGTCGGCACCCTCTGCCGCGCGCTCGTCGAGCAGGGTTTGCGCCACATCGGCAGCAGCGGCCAGCGCCAGGCCCACGCGCTCCTGGTTAAACAGCACGCCCGCCTCACGCGGGATCAAACCCGTGTCGAGATCGGCCTGCGCAAACGAGGGCGACTGCAGCACATGGCGCAAGAACTGCACATTGGTGGTCAGGCCGATGATGTGGGTTTGTGCCAGCGCATCATCGAGCCGCGCCAGCGCCTGTTCGCGCGTGTCGCCATGCACGATGAGTTTGGCCACCATGGAATCGTAAAACGGGCTGATGCTGTCACCCTGGCGCACACCATCGTCAAAACGCACCGGGCTGATGGCAAAACTGCTGCAATCCGGCTTGCGGTAGACATCGAGCGTACCGGTGGCGGGCAGGAAGTTGTTGTCGGGGTTTTCCGCGCAAATGCGCGCCTCGATGGCGTGGCCGGTGATCTTGAGCTGCGCCTGTGCAAGCGGCAGCGCCTCGCCGTTGGCCACGCGCAATTGCCACTCCACCAGGTCCTGGCCGGTGATGGCTTCCGTGACGGGGTGCTCGACCTGCAGGCGCGTGTTCATTTCCATGAAGAAGAAATCCATCTGGCCATCGTCGCGCTGCTCGACGATGAATTCCACGGTGCCGGCACCGACGTAATTC
>JBASJO010000305.1:0-1617 GCA_049655365.1 Rhodoferax sp.
CAAGGAAGCGCTGAAAGACAAAGCCGAGGACGTGCGCGTGACCACGCGCCTGGTCGACAGCCCGGCCTGCCTGGTGGTGCAGGACCATGGCATGAGCACCCAACTGGCGCGCATGCTCAAGCAGGCCGGCCAGGCCGCCCCTGATGTGAAACCGGTGCTTGAAGTCAACGCTGAGCACCCGCTGGTGAAAAAGCTCGACGGCTCGGTGCACTTCAACGACCTGGCGCACATTTTGTTCGACCAGGCCCTGCTGGCCGAAGGCGGCTTGCCGGCTGATCCGGCGGCTTATGTCAAGCGCGTGAATGCGCTGCTGGTGTAAGGCCTCGCGGCTGTCTGCCTCAGACGCCTAAGCCATCAAAACCCCCTCGGTCCTGGCGACTGACGGGGGTTTTTTGCTGCCAGGGTGTGTTACCAAGCATGGCGGTGACCGATTTGCGTGCTCCACAGCAGGCACTCGAATTCGTTCAAACCATGCCACCCAAGCGCCCAGCGCATTACCTGTGGGCGGTGATGCGCCGATGGATGACGGGGTGCAAAGCGAGCCGGACTGGGATCTGGCGGCGCAACCGGCAATTGGCTGCGCGTGTTCAGAGTTTGGGACACCGCAGTAATTTCATGCCCAAAACCCGTACCATACTTCGCCTCATGCGGTTGAATTTCCTATCCGCTTGATAGGATGCCAGCATCAACCCTCTGAACCCCGCACCCATGAAAATCAAACCCCACCTCGCCGGCATCCTGTTGATGCTTGGCGGCATGTTTCTGTTCACGCTCAACGACGCCATCGGCAAGTGGCTGGTCGCGGACTATCCCGTCGGCCAGATCCTGGCGGTCCGCAGTGCCGCCGCCTTGCTCATCCTGCTACCCTACCTCTGGCGCCAGGGTCTGCTGGCTGGCCTGTTCCGCATCGAACAGCCCGGGCTGCAAGCCCTGCGCGTGACGCTGGTGGTGGCCGAGGTTGCCTTGTTCTATCTGGCGGTGCGCCACCTGCCGCTGGCCGACGTCTTCATGTTCTACCTGGCCTCGCCGATTTTCGTCACCCTGCTGTCGGTGGTTTTTCTCGGTGAACGGGTCGGGCTGGCGCGCTGGGTGGCGGTGGCCGTCGGCTTTGCCGGGGTGGTGCTGATCTTTCCGCCCAGCGCCGCCGCCCTCACGCTGCCAGCCCTGATGGCGCTGGCCGGCAGCTTCTCGCTGGCCCTGATGATGATCCTGGCGCGCCGGCTGCGTGCCAGCAACGGCTTTCACCTGATCACCTTGCAAACCTCGGGCGTGGCCCTGGCCGGCGCAGTCACGCTGCCGCTGAGCTGGGTCTCGCCCAGCCCGCTTGCGTTCGGCCTGATCTGCCTGCTGGGCGTCGTCGCCACCACGGCGCACTTCATGCTCAACCACGCCGTCAAACTGGCACCGGCCAATGTGGTGGCGCCGTTCCAGTACACCGCCATCGTCTGGGCCATGGCCCTGGGCTACCTGGTCTGGGGCGATGTGCCAACGCCCGCCGCCCTGGGCGGCGCCGCGCTCATCGTCGGCGCGGGGCTGGCGATTTTCTTCCACGAAAACCGGGCGCAGAGGCAGGCCGAGCTGAGCGAAAAAGTCGTGAGCGAGGTGTAAGGCTTCATC
>JBASJO010000306.1:0-4178 GCA_049655365.1 Rhodoferax sp.
CAAAGTCGCGCAGGTAGCTCAGCTCCAGCGCAAACCCGTGGTCCGCGTAGGCCTTGGCCGTGAACCCCGGCGCCACCCACAAAGACACCTGATACACCTCAAAGCCCCAGAAAGTCAGCTTGGCCTGGCCTGCCAGTGCTGCGGTTAGCAGCGCCGAGCTCAGCTCGGCGGGCAGGCTGGTGGCCCAGACCTGCAGGCTGAACAGCCCGGTGGCAGCAGTCAGGACGGCCTGCCTGGCAAACGGTTTCATGGCGCGGGCTTGACCAGGGTGTATTGCACCAGGTCGATGTTGCCAACCTCAAAGGCCGCTTCGCAATAAGCCAGGTAGAACTCCCAGATGCGCATGAAACGGGCGTCGAACCCCAGCTGGCTGGCTTCGGCCTGGCATGCCAGAAAGGCATCGCGCCAGCGGCGCAAGGTTTCGGCGTAGTCCAGACCAAAGGCAAATTCGTCTTCGACCACCAGGCCGGCGGCCTGCGCCTGCAGGCGAAACTCGCGCGGGCACGGCAGGCAGCCGCCCGGAAAGATGTACTGCTGGATGAAGTCGGTGCCTTTGACGTAGCGCTCAAACAGGTCGTCGATGATGACAATGCTCTGCACACAGGCGCGGCCCCCGGGTTTCAGCAGCCGGCTCACGGTCTGGAAATACTGCGGCCAGTAGGCGCGGCCCACCGCCTCGACCATCTCTATCGAGCAAATGGCATCAAAGGGCGCATCCGCAATGTCGCGGTAATCCTGCAGGCGCAGGTCGGCGGTCGAACCGGCACCGGTGCTGACCCCCAGGCCTTGCAGGCGCGCTTGGGCAAAAGCCAGTTGCTCGATGCTCAGGGTCACACCCACCAGCGAGGCCTTGAATTCGGTGGTGGCCTCCTGCGCCAGCGCGCCCCAGCCGCAACCAATTTCCAGCACACGGTCGCCCGGCTTGACCCGGACCATTTCCAGGGCGCGGCGCCCCTTGGCGGTTTGCGCCTGCGCCATGGGTTGGGCGAAGTCACCGTCGAACCAGGCCGACGAGTAGTTCATGGTCTCGTCGAGCCACAAGCGGTAAAAGTCATTGCCCAGGTCGTAATGGGCGTGGATGTTTTTGCGGCTGTTGGCGCGGCTGTTGTGCTGCATCAGGTGCTTGATGCGGTACAGCAGGCGCCCACCCCAGGTGCCGTAAATCACCGACTCCATGGCCTGCCGGTTGACGGCAAACAGCTTGAGCAACTCGGTCAGGTCGGGTGTACTCCAGTCACCGGCAATGAAGCTTTCGGCAAAACCGATGTCGCCCGACTTCAGGGCGGCGGCAAACACCTTCCAGTTGTGCAGTTGCAGCGTCGCGTTGGGGTGCTGCGGGCTGGGCAGCATGTGCAAATGCGGGTGTTCGCCATAACGCCGGTGCGAGCCGTCGGGCAGGACCAAGGTGAGCGCACCATGGCACAGTTGCTCCAGCAGGCGCAAACCGGCGCGGGCGGAGGCGGGGGCGTGCTGGGGAATGGCGTAACGGGGGGCAACAGAAGTGGCGGTGTTCATGGTCAGGTCTGAGCGTTGAGAGATGGCGGGAAGTGATGGGGCTTAGCGGGTGGTGAAGGCTTGCGGCGGCGCGGGTTTGCGAAAGAACGGTACCTTCTTCAACCACAACTGCAGCGCCTGCCAATGGATGCGCGCCATCACACCAAAAGTCATGGCGGGGTAGCGCCACAGCGCGCGACGCAGCGCCGCCGGGGTGACGGGCTCCAGGGCGCCGCTGACGCTGGTTTGCAGCAGCACGGCCGCATCGGGGTCGGTTTCCTCGGCATCAAAATAGTCAATGCGCGCCACGGTGCGCTGCTGCCCCGGGCCAAAGGTGCGCATCAGTCGAAACCGGTAGTGCCCCTGCACCTGGCAAAACGGCGACACATGGAACACCTTGCTGGCACGTTGCTCAACGCCATAGCGCGGGTGGTCCAGCAGGTAGCAGTGGCGTTCGCCAAAGGTGTTGTTGACCTCGACCACCACCGCGCGCAGGGCGCCGCCCTGGTCGTCAGCAGCACGGTGGCAGTACCAGAAGCTCACGGGCTTGAAGGTGTAGCCGAGCACCCTGGGGTAGGTGTGCAACCAGGCTTCACCGGTGGCGTCAAAAATGCCGGCCTGGTGCAGCAACTCATCCAACCAGGCGACGGCCCCACCCTGGGTCGGTGCGCGCCCGTCGCCATGGTCCACCTCAAAAAAACTCACCAGACCGGACCGGTTGATGGCCCAGGCGTCGGCCACGGGCGCTGTTGCGCTGCTCAGGCTGCGCATGGGCAACACGAGGAAATAACTGGGGTAAACAAAGGCGTTGGCCACCGGCCGCTGGCGCACATGGCGCACCTCGCCAAAACCGATCAGCGGCTGCGGCGTCATGCGGTCGCTCCGGCATTGGCCACGTCCGCCAGCAATTTTTGGGCGGCCGCCAGACCCGCTTTGAGGCCGTCTTCGTGGAAGCCATAACCCATCCAGGCACCGCAGTAATAACGGCCCTGCTCGCCTTGCAACAGGTGCATCTGGCTTTGCGCCGCCACGGCAGCCTGGTCAAACACCGGGTGTGCGTAGTCATAGCTGCCCAGAATTTTGGCCGGATCGATGTCACGCGCCGGGTTCAAGGACACGACCACCGACTGCTGCCAGGGCAGCGGCTGCAAGCGGTTGATCAGGTAATGCAGGCAAACCCGGGCGTTTTCCTTCACTGTGGCCGGTGCACGCTCGTAATTCCAGGCGGCCCAGGCGGCCTGGTGTTTGGGCAGCACCGACACATCGGTGTGCAACACGGCCCGGTTGGGCTGGGAGCGCATGACACCCAGCGTGTTGTGCTCAAGCCACGTGGGTGTCGCCAGCAGGGCCAGCGCCTGGTTGGCGTGAGTGGCGATGATGACCTTGTCAAAGAGTTCCTGACCGGCGTCGGTGCTGATGCGCACCGCGGCCGCTTGGGCAGGCGTGGCAGACACCGATTCGATCAAACGCACCGGGCTGTTCAGGCGCTTGTCCTGAAGTCTGGCCGTGATTTTTTCCACATAGTGCCTGGCACCGCCTTGTACGGTCCACCACTGGGGTCGGTTGGTGATTTGCAGCAGCCCGTGGTTGTGGCAAAAACGCACCATGGTCGCTACCGGGAACTGCAGCATCTGGGCGGTGGGGCAGCTCCAGATGCAGGCCATCATGGGTAAAAAATACCAGTCACAAAAGGCACTGCCGAAGCGGTGTTCGCGCAAAAAGTCACCCAGCGGCTGCGCCCGCTCGGCTTCGGTACCACTTTGGGCGATGCGGGTGGTGAGCGCATTGAAGCGCAGCAGGTCGCGCAGCATGCCCCAAAACTGGCCATTGACCAGATTGCTGCGCTGGGCGAACACGGTGTTGAGATTGCAGCCGCTCCATTCCAGCGCGCGCTCGTTGGTCTGGTCGAAGGCCTGCACCGAAAACGACATGTCAGACTTGGCCGTGACCACGCCCAACTCGGCAAACAGCTTGAGCAGCTTGGGATAGGTGCGCTCGTTGAGCACCAGAAAACCGGTGTCCACCCCGTGGGTCACCAAGCCCTGGGGCGTGGCCAGCGTTACATCCACCGTGTGCGTGTGGCCGCCAAAGTAGCTGCCGGCCTCAAACAAGCTCACCTCGGCCCGCCCGGACAGGGCGTGCGCGGCCGCCAGACCCGATATTCCCGAACCCACAATGGCAACTTTCAACGACACGCTTATTCCTTTAGACTGTAGATGCCATTTAAATACCGTTTGGTCACAATTTAACTTGATAGTATTATTGCCGCCGCACATTTCACTTTTCGCAAACCAAAAGCAACAATTCCCATATGGTTACTCGCAACAGTCCCCGGGTTTCCTTCAAGGCGCAGATGCTGCAAGCGCGCGAAGAAGCCATCATCCGGTCGGTCAATTATTTGCTGGCCAGCAAAGGTTTCGAGGCCATGACGGTCGATGAAGTGGCGGCCGACGTGGGCATTGCCAAAGCCAGCCTGTACAAGCACTTTCCCAGCAAGGAAGACCTGGCCGCGGCCGCCATGGTCAGTGTGATGCATCGGGCCCAGGCGTTTCTGGACAAGCTGCCACCCGATGCCGCCCCCATGGACAACTTGCGCGCCGTGGTGGCTTGGACCATGGGCCTCAAACTGGCCGGCGAAATGCCGTCGCTGCCCAGCCAGAATTCCAGCTTGCGTGCGGCACTGA
>JBASJO010000307.1:0-3498 GCA_049655365.1 Rhodoferax sp.
CCCCATGCTTCCAGGCATCAAACAATTCGATTTGAGCGAACGCACCGCCATCGTGGCGGGCGGCTCCAAAGGACTGGGCGAGGCCATGGCCGAGGGTCTGGCTTCAGCCGGTGCCAACCTCGTGATCGCCAGCCGCAGCGCCGACGAGTCGCGCGCGGTGGCGCAGCGCATCGCCGCCGACTACGGATGTAAAGCCATCGGCTTGAAGGCAGATGTGACAAGCCAGGAGGAGGTCGATGCCATGGTCGCGCAGACGGTGCAGACCTTCGGTCGGATCGACATCCTGATCAACAGTGCAGGCATCAACATTCGCGGACCGATTGATGCGCTGAGCTACGAGCAGTTCCAGCAGGTGCAAAAAGTCAACGTGGATGGCACTTGGCTGTGCTGTCGCGCCGTGGTGCCGCACATGAAGAAAGCCGGCAAGGGCCGCATCATCAACCTGGCCAGCACGCTGGGTCTGGTCGCCATGGCCAACCGAACGCCGTATGCCACCAGCAAGGGTGCTGTGGTGCAACTCACGCGAGCCCTGGGGCTCGAACTCGCACCCTTCGGCATCAACGTCAACGCCATCTGCCCCGGCCCCTTCCTCACACCGATGAACGTGCCCGTGGCCGACACCGAAGAGGTGAAGAAATTCATCCTAGGCGCGGTGGCGCTGGAGCGCTGGGGCCGGCTCGAAGAGATTCAGGGTGCAGCCATCTTCCTGGCCAGCGATGCGGCCAGCTACATGGTCGGTTCGATGGTCACGGTCGACGCCGGCTGGACAGCCCGCTGAGTGGCCTTGAACTGTTGTCGCCTATACAGATAGGACCAGGTGGGGGTGCGGCGTAAAATTTGGACTGGTTATGCCGTGATTCCACTTTATGGTTTTAGCGACATTCACCCCCGCATCAGTGCCTCGATCTCGGCCGCGCCCACGGGCACGTCGCGGGTCAGCAGGGTGCAGCCGTCGTTCGTGACGATGGCATCGTCTTCAATGCGGATGCCGATGTTGTGGAACTGCTCGGGCACACCTTCGGCCGGGCGCACGTAAATGCCGGGCTCGATGGTCAGCGCCATGCCGGCCTGCAAAATACGCGCCGGGCGGTCCTTGATGGTGGCGCCAGTGAGGGCGTCCTGGCGTGTGCTGACCTGGCCGAGTTCGCTGGGCTCGGTGTAGTCGCCGCAGTCATGCACGTCCATGCCGATCCAGTGGCCGGTGCGGTGCATGTAAAACTGGAAGTAAGCGCGCTTTGCGATCACGTCGTCCAGGCTGCCGACCTTGTGACGGTCGAGCAAGCCCACATCGAGCATGCCTTGCGCCAGCACCCTGACCGCCGCGTCGTGCGGGTCGGTAAAACGCGCGCCAGCCTTGGTGGCGGCAATGGCCGCTTCTTGTGAGGCCAGCACCACATCGTAAAGTGTGCGCTGCGGCCCGCTAAAGACGCCATTGGCCGGAAAGGTGCGGGTGATGTCACTGGCATAACCGTCGAGCTCGCAGGCCGCATCGATCAGCACCAGTTCGCCACTCTGAACCAGGCCGCGGTCGGCGCGGTAGTGCAGCACGCAGGCGTTGGCGCCAGCGGCCACGATGGAGCCATAGGCCGGCGACTGCGCGCCGTGGCGGCGAAATTCGTGCAGCAGTTCGGCTTCCAGGTGGTATTCGCGCACCTCCTGGCCGGCGCGCAGCATGTTGGCAGACACTTGCATGGCGCGGATGTGGGCGCCGGCGCTGATGTGTCCGGCGCGCAACATGGTGGCTTGCTCGAACGCGTCCTTGACCAGCCGCATTTCATCCAGCACGCCGCACAGGTCGTGCTGGGTTTTAGGGCACAGCGTGCCGTAACGCACGCGGGCGCGCAAGCCGCCGAGCCAGCCGTCGATGCGTGTCTCAAGCCCCTTGTGGGTGGCAAATGGGTACCAGACGGCATCCCGGCCATCCATCAGGGCTGGCACCTGGGCGTCGAGCTCGGCCACCGAATACGCGGCCTCCAGCCCCAGCTGTTCAGGCGCTGCTGTGGGACCGAGCCGGTAGCCATCCCAGATTTCGCGCTCCATGTCCTTGGGCTGGCAAAACAGGGTGCTGCGGCCGTCACCGGTCACCACCAGCCAGGCCTGGGGTTCGGTAAAACCGGTCAGGTAATAAAAATAGCTGTCCGCCCGGTATGGAAAGTCGCTGTCGCGATTGCGCTGCTGCTCGGGTGCCGTGGGAATGATGGCCACGCCGCCCGGGCCCATTTTTTGGGCAAGCTGGGCACGGCGCTGGGCGTAGATGGCGTTGGTGTTCATGGCGATTCTTTGATGGGGGAGATCAGGCATTGAGTTCGGCCAGCCGCTCTGGCGTGCCGACATCGGTCCAGGGGCCGGTGTACAACTCGGCGGACACCCGGCCCTGGTCCATGGCGCGGCGCAACAGCGGGGCCAGTGACGCTTTGACGCCGTGCGGGTTGCCTGGTGCGATGTCGCACCACGGCGCCTCAAACAGGGCGCGACGGTACAGGCCGACGGTGGAAAAGGTGAAGCGCGGACGCGGGTCATCCTTGGGCAGATTTAGCGCGAGAGACTGGCCACTGGCCTGAGTTTGCAGGCCAAAGTCGCCGCCGGGGTTGTGCGCCGGGTTGGGCACCAGCCACAGATGCGCCAGCTTGTCGCTGGCGGTAAAGCGCTCGACGGCATCCTGGCAGAACTCAAAACCGGGCGTGAAGACATCGGCCGCCAGCACCCAGAACACCTCGTCGAGCTGGGGCAGCGCGCGCGCGATGCCACCCGCGGTTTCCAGTGCACCGCCAAAGTCATGGCCTTCGTGCGAGTAGCGCAGGGTAAGGCCGGGCGGATGGTTTGCCTGCACGATCTGCTCGGCCAGCCAGTCGGTATTGACCACCACCTGCTCGCAGCCTCCGCGCTGCAGGGCTTCCAGCTGCCAGTGCATCAGTGCCTTGCCCTGCACTTTCAGCAGCGGCTTGGGGCAGTTGTCGGTGAGCGGGCGCATGCGTTCGCCACGGCCGGCGGCCAGTAGCATGGCGGTGGCCGGGCGACTCATGCTGGCCGGGACTGCGCCTTGGCCTCGCTGTAGCCGGCTATCAATTGGGCGTACACCGGGCCGGGCCGGCCGCTGCCAACCGGTCTGCCGTCGAGCAAAGTGACCGGCAATACTTCCTTGGTGGCCGAGGACAACAGCAACTCGTCGGCGTCTTGCACTTCTTCGCGGCTGACGCGGCGCAACTCGAACGGAATGCCGCGGGCACGGCAAATTTCTTCGATCAGGCCGTAGCGAATGCCCTCTAAAACCAGACTGTCTTTGGGGGTTCCCAGTACCTTGCCGCCCTTGACCACCCAGACGTTGCTGGCGGCGGCCTCGCTCAAAAAGCCGTCCCGGAACATCACGGTTTCCAGGGCGCCAGCGTCATAGCTGATCTGGCGTGCAAACACCGCGCCCAACAGGCTGGTGCTCTTGATGTGGGCTTTCGCCCAGCGGAAGTCGTCGGCCGTGACACAGGCCACGCCCTGGCTGCGCTG
>JBASJO010000308.1:0-4176 GCA_049655365.1 Rhodoferax sp.
GCCGTGACACCGCCCAGGTAACCATTGCCGCCGGGGGCAACCTGCGCATTGGCACTGTTGTCGAACCGCACCAGCACGGCATTGAGGTCAGTGCGCTTGGACAGAGCGTAGGTGTAGGCGGCACCATAGGACTTGACATCCGCATTGGCCGGGCGCTTGTCGTCGTAACGGTTGTAAGCCACCGAGATCGTGTGAGGGCCGGTTACGTTGCGATAGCCGATGTGGAACAGGGTGCCGTCTTGTTTAAAGGCGTTAATAAATGACGTTTGAACCATTCCAGCAAAAACTGACCCGATCGAGGGAGTTAAAGCAGGAGCAATAGCCGATAGCCCGTTGGGATGGTCGTCTTTGATTTTGGCCACCAAAGAACTGATCGTGCTGCTACCCATGTTCATGGAGGCACCCAAGACGGTTGACGTCAGCGACTTTTCGCCCAACTCATTATTTCTGGTGTTATAGCCCAGGCCAACCGAGAAAGCGTCGGTTTTGTAACCTGCGTTGATGCCGTATAGCCTGCCTTTTCCAGAATCGCCCGCAACCTCTCCAGGCGCATACATGAAGGAACCAGAAATCCCGTCCTTGACGATGCGATAGGCCAAGGCGTTGGAAGTACGAATTTCAAACACTGCCGGGAACTGAACAATTTGGCCGGCCGACAAAGCCGACTGCGTCGCCATGATGTCGTAGGTAGCAAACGTTTCATAAGCAGGCGTGTACTGACGGCCGGCCAACACAGCGCCCACCGGCGTGATCAAGCCAACAAAGGCCTGACGATCAAAAACAGCATTGTTGACATTCACGCCATACTGGGTTGCCAACAAGCCATCAACAGCATCAACCGCCGGTTGCAAACCTCCAGGCAACCCCAACAAAGCCGCTTGTGAAAACCGATCTGACAACTGACTGCCCGTAATCGGCCGATTACTTGACACCCCGGTATCCAGTTCAACGCGCGCTTCCAGGGTAAAGATGGTCTTATAGCCGCCACCCATATCTTCGGTACCTTTGATTCCCCAGCGCGAGCCTTCCATGATGCCGCTGGCCACTTGGGTCACCGTGCCTGCCTTCAGGCCGCTCACCGAGGTAATGCCGACATCGGCCAGTCCGTACAGCGTCACGCTGGAATCGGTTTGCGCCTGCGCCAAACCGGCACAGCACAGCGCGCTGGCCAGTGCCACATGACGAAGACCCAGCGAGGAAGCCTTGGATGAAGATTGTTTGTTCATGATGTTTAAAAAGAGTTGAAAGAACGCCCGGCAAAGAAAAAAGAACGACCGTGCCTATTTTGCAGAGACTCCCGCAGCACCACAAGGCACAGAGACCCAACAATGCACCTGATTAGTGATTTTCCCCACAAGGGTTTTCCCTGATTTGGTGCATTTCATCGCCACGCCCGCCGTTCCAATTCGCATGGCGTTTTATGACAGAAAGCCCTTTACCGAGTCCCTTCAAAGGCTCGCGTTATCCCTAATAGTAAAAATGTCGCTGAAGCACCACAAAAAAGCTCTCACAAGGCATGCAAATTGCATTCACCCACGACTGTTGGCACTTTTTAGGCGTCTTCATGGTGAAATAAATTCTGTGAAGTTTTATTCGCCGCTTCAAGACGACCTGTCATAAACGTCTTGATTTTCTTAACCTTAGGAGTTTTCATGAAAAAAAGTCTCGTTGCTTTGGCTGTACTCGCAGCTTCCGGCGCTGCCATGGCCCAGTCCGCCGTCACCTTGTACGGCATTGCTGACATTTGGGTCGGCTCCACAAAGACCAACAGCGTACGCACCACTGTGATGGAAAGCGGTGGCGTGAGTGGTAGCCGTTGGGGCATCAAAGGCGCAGAAGACCTTGGCGGTGGCTTGAAGGCAATCTTTACTCTCGAACAAGGCGTTGCTCTGGATACCGGCGTGGCTTCAGGGTTTAACCGCGAGGCCTCAGTTGGTTTTAGCGGCGGCTTCGGTGAAGTCAAGCTTGGTCGCGTATGGACCGCCCTCGACGATGTGAGCGGCGCCAGCAACAGCGTTTTTGACTCTGCCTTGGCTGCTACTTCCAACGTCTTCAAGAGCGGTGGCTTTACTGCAAACCCCAACAACGGCATTCGCTACACCAGCCCCAGCTTTGGCGGCTTTAGCGGCGCAGTGAGCTACTCTCTTGACGAAAAGAGTGCCGCTGCAAATACGACCCAAGCCACTGCGTTCAACGTGCAGTACGCCAACGGTCCTTTGGCTGCGCAGTTAGGTTACCAAACTGAAGAAGCTTTTGGCGCGACAAAATCCGACGACTACTTACGCCTCGGTGCTACTTATGACTTCGGTGTAGCCACCGCCAAGTTCTCCTACGGCACCGTCGATTACGCTGCAGGCGATGAAGTTGCAGAATACCAAATTGGTGTCGATGTGCCCCTGTCTGCTGCCATGACTCTGTCAGCTGGTTATGCAAACTCTGAAACAGAAACATCAGCTGGTGCAAAAGTCACTGAGCGTGATGGTTTCGGCATTGCAGTGGCCTACAGCCTGAGCAAGCGTACAACGGTCTATGGCGGCTTTCACCGTTCGACTGAAGACAACGCAGCCGGTGTTGAGCTGACAAAGAACTCCATCTATGCTGTTGGCATCAAGCACACGTTCTAATTTAATGCTGGCGCAAGTCAGCTGAAGGTCAAGACCCCAAAACCCCCGCCAGGGCAACCCGGCGGGGGTTTTTATTGGGGACGCTCACACGGCTTAGCTTCTTTCAGGGCAAGAATTCATTTGTTGTCGAATCACAACAGATGCACCAAGCTGGGTCAGTTTCTAGGGCGTCAAAAGGTCAAAAGCGCCGGGCATCTGTTTCAATAGCGTCTAACTTCCTGAACAAGGAGGTTGGCTCTGGGTTCTGAAGCAAGTTGGTTTCGGAGCCCCATGTTTAACCTTGGAGAAATTTGAAATGAAAAAATCCCTGATCGTATTGGCAGTGTTGGCTGCTTCCGGCGCCGCAATGGCCCAATCCTCCGTGACCCTGTTCGGCCGCGTTGACGCTTCCATCGGTGCTTCCAAAAACACTGTGACCGATGTTTCGACGACTCAGTTGTTTAACGGCAGCGCAGCTGGCCTGACCGGTAGCCGTTGGGGCATGAAGGGCACTGAAGATTTGGGTGGTGGTTTGAAGGCCGTGTTCGTGCTGGAAAATCGCTTCAACGTGGATGACGGCACCTCTACTGGCCAGTTCTTGGGTGATGCTTACGTTGGTTTGACTGGCGGTTTCGGTACTGTGCATTTGGGCCGTACTTACTCTGCGTTTGACTCGGCCAAGGCCGTGTCGGTTGCCAGCAACGTTTTTGACTCGTCTTTCACCGCTTACGCTTCTCCTGCTTACGAAGTCCGTGGTGCCAACCAAATCAAGTACGTGTCGCCCAGCTTCTCTGGCTTCAGCGCTGCAGTTAGCGTGGCTTTGAAAGAGTCCAATGTTGCTGGTACTGAAAACACCAACTCTTTGGGTCTGTTCTATGCAGCAGGTCCTCTGAAAGCTGCTTTGGGAATGCAGACCCGTGCAGTTGGCGACAACGCAGTTCTGAGCGCTGACTACAACTTTGGCGTGGCCTCTGTTTCTGCTGGTTACAGCGATTTTGATGGCAATGGTGCTAACGCCGACGAGTCTGGCTGGTCTATTGGTGCCACGATGCCAGTGGGCGCAATGAAATTCTCGGTTGGTTACGCTGAAGGTGAAACCGAAGGCGCAGCGCCAACTGACAAGACAAGTTTTGGTCTGGGTGCGACTTACTCCTTGTCCAAGCGCACAACGCTGTATGTTGGTTACAACGACAGCAAGACCGAAACGACTGCTGGCGTGAAAACCGCTGGTACCCGTTTGTACGCTGCTGGCGTTCGCCACGACTTCTAATCTGACGCTGACGCAAGTCAGCTGACGGTTAAAACCTAAAAACCCCGCCTGGGCAACCCGGCGGGGTTTTTTAATGCCATCACGCCGGGACGGCCATGCCGTGTTCTTGTTGCGTTCCCGGATTCCGCCGCGCTGCATCCGGGCGACGGGCCATACGGGCGACATATGCAAGGCCGAACTTCTGGTCATTTGAATTGATTTTTGACGACTTGTAGTAGATTGGCTACAGTAAATTTTATGTACAACGTCATCGAAAAACCCGTGGGCGAAGGCGTATTTGAGATGCGTGAGTTCTTCGGGCCC
>JBASJO010000309.1:0-1829 GCA_049655365.1 Rhodoferax sp.
CCGCCTGCGCCGCACGTTGCCCATAGACATGCGCACTGGACGGATTGCCAAACTCCCCACGCAGCCAGGGCAGCATGGCGTCCAGAACCTCAGGGGCTATCGGGGTGGTGGCGTTGTAATCAAGGTAGATCGGATTGTTCATCGTTGTTCCAGCGGGCTGCTGAGGGTGCCGGGTGGGTTAACACCTGCCTTACCCGGACACCATCGAGGTAAATGCGCAGTTCACCCGGTGCGAAAGGTGTCCAGCTCGTCTTGTCACCCAACGGTTCGGTCGCAATCACGACAGAAGCAGAACCCGCGGCAACTGACTCCTGATAATGCAGGCGATCATGTCCGTAGGCCATCAGCAGTTTGCCGTCCGAGAGCAAAAAGTTGAATTTGCCCAGTGATGCGATTTTTTCGCTCACAGCGCTCAAGATGCCAATCCAGTCGTCATCGGTGCCAGGTGTCTGGTAGTGGTCTGTCAGGAAGCGCAGCAGATGGCAAAAGGCAAACTCGGAATCCGTCTGTCCGTCAGGCAGGCACGATGCATTGCAGAGTGCTGACTCGGTAGCGACGACGTCGGGCACCATGCCGTTGTGGGCAAATACCCACTGCCGGCCACAGCAGGCGTGAATGAAAGGGTGGGTGTTGCCCAGGGTGTTGAGGGGCGGCCAGCGTGCTTTGCGCAGATGAGCCACGATCAGGCTGGACTCCACGGTTTGAACCAAACGATCAAATCGCGCGCTGCTGTAACCGGGCAGAGGCTCCTTTTCAAGAAACAAGTCCTGACCGCAGCGCCAGGCGATGCCCCACCCGTCCGGGTTGTCGGCCTTGTCTCCGCCATGACTGCGGAACTCGGCCAGTGGCAGGTCGCAGGGTGCCAGCGGGTGACTGGAGGAAAGACCGAACAATTCGCACATGGTGGGTTCAGTGGATCGCGACTGGCCAGCCCTTGGCGCGCCAAGCGGTCATGCCACCCTGGATGACACGGGCGTTGGTAAAGCCTGCTTCGGTCAGCAGGCTGGCAGCCTGACTGGAACGCCGATCAGTGCGGCAAACCAGCCGGACAGGGCGCTGCTTGTGTGCCTCAAATTCAGTCAGTCGCAGTGGCAGATCTTCCAGCGGTACGTTCAAGGCATTTGGGATATGCCCCCCTTCGCCGGTGAAATCAAGAGCGGGGCGAACATCAAGCAGCAGCACGTCGTCGCCCCCATCCAATTGGCGTTTCAATTCAGCCACGTCCAGCAGCGCTTGCTGTGGCTTCTTGAGCTTGCGCATCAGCCGCGGCAGAAACGCCATCGCGGCCAGCAGCGACACCGCAATACTGATGTTACGCAACGTTGTGTCGCCCCCGACCAGCGCATCGCGCCCGGCATAACCCAGCCACGTGTACACAAACGCTCCGGGCAGCATGAACACCCAGGTGGCCAGCACATAGGGGACGAACGGAATGCGGGTCAGACCCAGCGCGTAGTTAAGTAGATTGAACGGCAGCAGCGGGACCAGGCGTACCATGGCAACAAAGCGCCAGCCCTCGGATGCCACCCCGTCATTGAGCCGTTGCAGGCGCGCCCCGGTGCGCCGCGTCACCCAGTCTGCGCCTAAATAGCGGGCCACGAGAAAAGCCAGCGCGGCGCCCAGCGTGGCACCGGTCAGATTCCACAGCGTGCCCCACAACGGCCCAAACAGTGCACCCCCAGCCAGCGTGATGATGGAGCCCGGCAGAAACAGCACGGTGGCTAGCGCATAGATGGCAATGAACACCACCGGACCCGCCATGCCAGCACCTTCTACCGAAGCTTGCAAGGCAGCCGCGTCGAAGTTCGGGCGCATGACCAGTGCCATGC
>JBASJO010000310.1:0-7411 GCA_049655365.1 Rhodoferax sp.
ACCCGACGGCCTGCGCGCTTACCGCCGCGGTGACGCCCTGAAGACCATCGTCTGGAAAAAGGCCGCCAAAACCGGTGAGCTGGTCAGCCGCGACAGCCAGACCCTGCAACAGCAAACGCTGTGGCTCGACCAGCAGCACACCGGACTGAGCCAGCCCGAGGCGCAACTCAGCCGCTTGTGCGCCTGGGTCTTGCAGGCCGACCAGTTGGGACTGATCTACGGCTTGCGCCTGAAGCACCAGGACATCCCCCCCGCCAGCGGCCTGACCCACCTACAACGCTGCCTGCGCGCCCTCGCACTGGCGTGAAGAACCCATGAAGCTGCCCACACTCAGTCATTTGCCGCGCGACACACGGGACACCTTGTTCGTGCTCGCGGTCATCGCCTGGGTGGTCGCGCCGCTGACCCAGGAGATCCCCTTGTGGTGCAGCCTGCTGAGTGGCGCGGTCATGGTCTGGCGCGGCGTGCTGGCCTGGCGCGGCCAGCCGCTGCCCTCCAAGTGGTGGCTGATGGCCTTGCTGGGTCTGTGCCTTGCGGCGACGCTGCTCACATTCCGGACGCTGCTGGGACGCGACGCGGGCGTCACCATGGTGGTGGTCTTGCTGGCGCTCAAAACGCTGGAACTGCGCGCCCGCCGCGATGCCTTCGTGGTGTTCTTCCTCAGCTTCTTCCTGCTACTGACCAATTTTTTCTACTCGCAGTCACTGCTCACGGCGGCTGCCATGCTGGTGGCGCTGCTGGGCTTGCTGACGGCGCTGGTCAACGCCCACATGCCGGTGGGCAGGCCGGCACTTTGGCAGGCCGGTCGGCTGGCCGGCAGCATGGCGCTGCTGGGCGCACCCATCATGGTGCTGCTGTTTGTGTTTTTCCCCCGCGTGGCGCCGCTGTGGGGCTTGCCAAGCGACGCCATGACCGGGCGCAGTGGGCTCTCAAACAGCATGACGGTGGGCAACATCGCCAGCCTGGCGCTCGACGGCAGCGTGGCCATGCGGGTGCGCTTCGAGGGCGCCCCGCCGCCGCAATCAGCACTGTACTTTCGCGGCCCGGTGCTGTCCTACTTTGACGGTCGCGTCTGGCAGGCGCGACCGTCGGTCATGCCGAACCGCTTCCGTCTGCCCGCCGACCTGCAGGTGAGCGGTGAGCCGGTGCGCTACCAGATCACGCTGGAGCCCAACCGGCTGCCCTGGCTGCTGGTGCTTGATGCCACGCCGCAAACCCCGGTGCTGGTGGGCAAGACAGCACGCATGACGCGCGAGCTGCAATGGATTCTTGACCAGCCCGTCACCGACCTGCTGCGCTACGAGGTGCAGAGCTACCCCAATTTTCAGCATGGACCGCGCCAGTTTATGCCTGGCTTGCAGGAGCACCTGGACTTGCCCGCGGGCTTCAACCCGCGCACCCTGCAACTGGCGGCCGAGTGGCAACGCGACCCGCGCCATGCCGGTGCCAGCAATGCCCAATGGGTGGACCTGGCGATGCAACGGCTGCGCAGCGAGGGCTACAGCTATACCTTGGACCCCGGCGTCTACGGTCAGCACAGTGCCGACGAATTCTGGTTCGACCGCAAGACCGGCTTCTGTGAACACATTGCGTCGAGCTTTGTCATCCTGATGCGAGCCCTGAACGTGCCGGCGCGCATCGTCACCGGTTATCAGGGCGGAGAACGAAATTCAGTCGATGATTTCTGGACCGTGCGCCAGAGCGACGCCCACGCCTGGACCGAGGTCTGGCTGGATGGCCAAGGCTGGCAACGGGTCGACCCAACTTCGGCCGTGGCCCCGGGCCGCACCGGCACGCTGCAGCGCCTGAGCCCGCCGCGCGGTGTCATTGCCGAAGCCATTTTCGGCACGGTCAACCCGGCGCTGGCGCTCAATCTGCGCGCTGCCTGGGACGCCGTCAACAACCGCTGGAACCAGTGGGTGCTGAACTACACCCAGAACAAACAACTCGACCTGCTGAAAAACTTTGGCTTCAAGGAACCCAACTGGCAGGACCTCCTTTATGTGCTGTGCGCCATTGTGGTGCTGGCCAGCCTGGGCGGTGCCGCCTGGAACGCCTGGGAACGGCATCAGCAAGACCCCTGGCTGCGCCTGCTGCAACAAGCTGTTGCCAAACTGCACGCGGCAGGCATCCGGTTCAGCTCCGCCAGCACACCGCGTCAAGTCGCCCGGCAACTGCTGAGCGCCGCGCCAGCTGCTTCACCTCACACCAAGCCGCAACAACAAGCCTGGCACGACTGGCTGATCAGGCTGGAAGCCCTGCGCTACGCGCGGCCAGAGGCGGGCCAGACCGGGCATTTCAAACACCAACTCGCTACACTGCACAGCGAACTCAAACACCTGCAATGGCCCAAGTAAATTTATCCTCAGCGTCAAAAAAATGGCGGCATCAGCAGCGGCTCGCCAGCCTGATGCTGCTGGTGGCCTGTACGCTGCCGGCTTGCGCTGCAGCGGCCAAACATGGCAAAAAAGCGGTCAGGGTGGCCAGCACCCAAGTCGTCGTGCCCGGCCCCGGCTACGACCAGCGGCAAGACGCCATGCAGGCGGCCGATGACATCGCCGAGCGCCAGCAGCTGGACCGCGACTGGGTGCGCCAGACCCTGGGCCAGGCCCGTTATGTGGCGGCCATCGCCAAGGCCGTGACACCCCCGACGGTGGGTGTTGCCAAGAACTGGCAACTCTACCGCAGCCGCTTTGTGGAGCCGCTGCGCATCCGCGCCGGTGTGGCTTTCTGGCAGGCACATCACGAGACCCTGCAGCGCGCCGAGCAGCAGACCGGCGTGCCCACTGAAATCATCGTGGGTGTGTTGGGGGTGGAAACCATTTACGGCCAACAAACGGGCAATCACCGGGTGCTTGATGCGCTGGCCACGCTGGCCTTTGACTTTCCGACCAGCCATCCGCGCGCAACCGAACGCAGTGCCTACTTCAAGACCGAACTCGAACAGTTCCTGGGCTGGGCGCAGCGCAGCGGACGTGACCCGCTGGCGCTCAAAGGCAGTTACGCCGGTGCCATGGGCCTGCCCCAGTTCATGCCCTCCAGCTGGGTCAAGTACGCCGTCGACTTCGATGGCGACGGCCTGGTGGATTTGCAAAACAGCCCGGCGGACGCCATTGGCTCGATCGCCAACTACTTCAAGGTTTTCAACTGGCAACCCGGCATGGCGACCCATTTCCCGCTGAGTTTCGACGTCAGCCGGCTCGACCTGGCCACGCTCATGGCCCCGGACATCCTGCCCACCTTCAGTGTGGAAAATTTTCAGGCCAAGGGCGTGGTGCTCAGCGGCGAGGCGCTCAAGCACGCTGGCAATCTGGCGCTGATTGAATTGCAAAACGGTGATGCGCCGCCCAGCTATGTGGCGGGCACCGACAACTTTTATGCCATCACCCGCTACAACTGGAGCAGTTACTACGCCATGGCCGTGATCGAACTGGGGCAAGCCGTGACCCAGGCCATGCGGCCCTGAGCCCGGCCACTCAAACCGGCACCGGCACCAGGAAGTCGCGGCTGATGTGGGCGCCCAGATCGTTGACGCGGTCCAGAAACTGGGTCAGGTAGGCGTGCAGGCCGGTGGCCAGGATCTCGTCGATGCGACCGTATTGCAGTTCGGCGCGCAACTTGCCGGCGCGGCGCTGGGTTTCACTGGACTGGTCGTTGGCCACCAGCGCCAGATTGTTCACCACTTCATTGAGGCTGGCGTGCAGTGAGCGCGGCATGTCGGCACGCAAGATCAACAAGTCAGCCACCCGCTCGGGCCGGATCACATCGCGGTAGACCTTGCGATAGACCTCGAAACCGCTGACACTGCGCAAAATGGCGCTCCAGTGGTAGAAATCGTATTCCTGGTCCTTGCCGTTGGCTGTGCCATAAAAATCGCTGTCAATGGCGTGAAACTTCACATCGACCAGACGTGCGGTGTTGTCGGCGCGCTCCAGAAACGTGCCCAGGCGCATGAAGTGCAGCGCCTCATCCATCAGCATGGTGCCCACGGTGACGCCGCGTGACAGGTGGGAGCGGAACTTGACCCACTCAAAAAACTGCGAGGGGTCGGTCTCGAAGTCGCCCTGCTTGATCATGCGCTTGACTTCCAGCCAGGTCTGGTTCTGGGTTTCCCAGACCTCGGTCGTCAGCGTGCCACGCACGGCCCGGGCGTTCTCACGCGCGGCGCTCAGGCAGGACACGATGGAGGACGGGTTGCGCTCGTCCTTGACCATGAAGTCCATCACTTCCTTGGCCCGGATCACCTCATGTTTTTCTTTGTAGGCAGGAAGCAATTCGCTGATCGACAGCAAGCCCTGCCAGCCAGCCTGCGCGGTCGCGGTGGATTGCGGCAACAGCGAGGTCTGGTAATTCACATCAAGCAAGCGTGCCGTGTTTTCGGCGCGCTCGGTGTAGCGGTTCATCCAGAACAGGTGGTCGGCGGTTCTTGAAAGCATGTTGATTCTCCCTGGCTATTTTGTTTTGGCTTCGGTTTGAGACTGAGACTGCATAGCCAGCACGGGTGAGGCTTCGTCCTCCAGAATCCAGGTGTCCTTGGTGCCGCCGCCCTGCGACGAATTGACCACCAGCGAGCCCTCCTTGAGCGCCACACGGGTCAGGCCGCCCGGCACCATTTGCACACTCTTGCCCGACAACACGTAAGGCCGCAGGTCGATGTGGCGCGGCGCAATGCCACTCTCCACAAAGGTCGGGCAGCTTGACAGGCTGAGCGTGGGTTGGGCGATGTAACCGCTGGGATTGGCCAGCACGGCTCGCCTGAAGTCTTCCACCTCGGCCTTGGTCGCAGCCGGACCGACCAGCATGCCGTAGCCACCCGCGCCATGCACTTCCTTGACCACCAGGTCTTTCATGTTGGCGATCACGTAAGACAACTCGTCCTTGTTGCGGCATTGGTAGGTCGGCACGTTATTCAAAATGGGTTTTTCGCCCAGATAGAACTCGATCATCTTGGGGACGTAGGGGTAGATCGACTTGTCATCGGCCACGCCGGTGCCGACCCCATTGCAGATGTTGATGTGGCCCGCCTTGTAAACGTCCAGCAGGCCGGCACAGCCCAGCGTGGAGGTGGGGCGAAACACGTCGGGGTCGAGAAAGTCGTCATCAACACGGCGGTAGATCACGTCCACCCGTTGCGGGCCGCGGGTGGTGCGCATATAGCAAAAGTTGTCCTTGACAAACAGGTCCTGGCCTTCCACCAGTTCCACACCCATTTGCTGCGCCAGAAACGCATGTTCAAAGTAAGCGCTGTTGTACATGCCGGGCGTGAGCACGACCACAGTGGGCTCGGCCGTGGTGGGCGGACTGCTCTCGCGCAGGGTCTCCAGCAAAAGGTCGGGGTAATGGGCGATGGGCGCGACGCGGTGCGCAGAGAACAGGTCGGGGAACAGCCGCATCATCATCTTGCGGTCTTCCAGCATGTAGCTCACCCCGCTGGGCACGCGCAGGTTGTCCTCCAAAACGTAGTACTCGCCGTTGCCCTTGGCATCGGGGGCACGCACGATGTCGATACCGGAAATTTGCGAATAAACGCTGTTGGGCAGGTCCACGCCCATCATTTGCGGTCGGAACTGGGCATTTTGTTCGATTTGCTCACGCGGAATCAGCCCCGCCTTGAGGATGTTTTGGTCGTGGTAGATGTCGTGCAGAAAGCGGTTGAGTGCCGTGACCCGCTGCTCCAGGCCACGCTCCATGCTGCGCCATTCGTGTGCCGGGATGATGCGCGGGATCAGGTCAAAGGGAATCAGGCGCTCGGTACCTGCGCCGTCCTCGTCTTTTTCGCCGTAGACCGCAAACGTGATGCCGACACGCCGAAAAATCATTTCAGCCTCTTCACGCCGCTTGGCCATCATGTTGCCAGGCTGGCGAGCCAGCCACTCGTCGTAAATCTTGTAATGGTCCCGGATTTGCGCCCCATGGGTAAAAAACTCATAGGGCAGCTTGGTGTACATCTCGTCGAATTTCTGCATCATCAATTACTCCTGCTACTTACTTAGCAAACTTCGAGCCAGAGCCACAACAGACATCCATTGGCCCGAGGGCGTGCCTGCTACAGGTCGGCACAACATTGCGGCCAGCAAAACCCCTATGGGAGCGGCGCCCTCGCCGCGATGGTCTTCGGTTCATGGAAACCTATCACGGCAGCATATGATGCCAATAGCGTTTTTGCGTTTCGCGCGCACATTGCACGTCATCCGGTTCCCAGGAAAACCAACTGGCTGCACCACAACGGGGCGTGTCGATCAACTTGATTTGATATCCATCGTAACGCACCAAAACAGCGCTTGCCGGGTGACCAAAGCGATTTCTGTAGCCTGTCTGCGCTATCGCAAAACGCGGTTGCACGGCCTGCAGAAAAGCGTCGCTGCTGGAGGTTTTGCTGCCATGGTGTGGCACCAGCAGCACGTCGGCGCGCAAACCCGCTGTTGGCTGGTCTGTCCCGGTGGCGTCGGCCTGCCCACGCGCGACCAATTGGGCCTCTTGGGCCTGCTCGATGTCACCCGCCAGCAGCAGGGCTTGGGACCCATTGGAGATGCGCAGCGTGCAACTCAGGGCATTGGGTTTGCGCACGTCGGCGTAGTCACTGGCCTGCGGGTGCAGCACCTCGAAGTCCACGCCGTCCCACTGCCAGCGCTGACCCGCCAGGCAGTGTGTGACGGGCCGCAGCGCCTGCAGCGCGTGCCCGGACTCAATCGAACTCAGCAAGCTTGCCTGCGGCTGCATTTTCAGGAGCGCGACGGCACCCCCGGTATGGTCGCTGTCGCGGTGGCTCAGCACCAAGGTGTCGAGCCGCACCCCGAGCGCACGCAACAAGGGCACCAGCACCCGGTGTCCGGCGTCACTTTCCCGGCTGTACATGGGACCGGCGTCATAAAGCAAGGCGTGTCGTGCCGTGCGCACCAGCACGGCGTTACCCTGGCCGACATCGGCGGCCAGCAGTGAAAATTCACCCATCGGAATGGTTGGCGCCTGCCAGAACAGCACGGGCAGCAGCAGTGGCACACCACTGAGCCGCAGCGACCAGGGCAGACGCAGCGCCAGCAACAAACCGCCCAAAACACCCGCCGCACCGGCCCACCACGGCGCCTGCGCCAGGCTCACGCTGGCCCAGGGCCATTGCGCCAGGCCGCGCAACACCTGCGCCAACAAGCCAATGGCCCCGGCGGCCAGGTCCCACAGCGGGTGCAGCAGCACGCCCAGCATGGCCAGCGGCGTCACCAGCAGGGTCACCCACGGGATCGCCAGCGCATTGGCCAGCAGCCCCACGAGCGAGACCTGGCCGAACAACAACAAGCTCAATGGGGTGAGTGCCAGCGTGATCACCCATTGCTCGCGCATCAGCACCAGGAATCTCGATCGCAGACCGGAACGCCCGGCCTGCAAAACACCGACATCGCTTGCAAACAGCACACCC
>JBASJO010000311.1:0-1802 GCA_049655365.1 Rhodoferax sp.
CGCGCTGCAGGTCGTAACATCCGGGGTCTTAAGGAAACACCATGTCTGCCATTCTCTCCTCCCTGAACGACGACTTGGGCACCGACCGCCAGGTTGCCCAGTTGCGTATTCCGCCGCATTCCATCGAGGCGGAGTCCAGCGTGCTCGGGAGCTTGCTGCTCGACAACGCCGCCTGGGACCGGGTGAGCGATGTCCTGTCTGAAAACGATTTTTACCGCTTCGAGCACCGCCAGGTGTTTGCCGCCCTGAGTTTGCTGATCAACAGCGGCAAGCCGGCCGATGTGATCACGGTGTATGAACAGTTGCAGAGCTCGGGCAAGGCCGAAGAAGTGGGCGGCCTGCATTACCTCAATGCGCTGGCGCAGTACGTGCCCAGTACCGGCAACATTCGCCGTTACGCCGAGATCGTGCGGGAGCGCTCCATTTTGCGCAAACTGGTCTCCACCAGCGAAGAAATTTCGGCCAACGCCTTCAACCCCAAGGGGCGACCGGTGGCGGCGATTCTGGACGAAGCCGAACAAAAGATTTTCAATATTGGCGAGGAGGGCGCCCGCACCAAGCAGGGTTTCCAGACCATGGACACGCTGGTGGTGGAGTTGCTCGACCGCGTGCAGGAAATGGCCGACAACCCCAATGACGTCACCGGTGTGCCCACCGGTTTCTATGATCTGGACCGGATGACGGCCGGACTGCAAGGCGGTGACCTGGTGGTGCTGGCGGCGCGCCCGTCGATGGGCAAGACGGCGCTGGCTATCAACATTGCCGAGCATGTGGCGCTCAATGAAGGCTTGCCGGTGGCCGTGTTTTCCATGGAAATGGGCGCGGCGCAACTGGCCGTGCGTATTGTGGGCTCCATCGGCCGCATCGACCAGGGCCATTTGCGTACCGGCAAGTTGACCGATGATGAATGGCCGCGCCTGTCGGAGGCTATCGAGAAACTGCGCACCATTTCGCTGCATATTGATGAAACGGCTGGCCTGACTTCGAGCGAGTTGCGTGCCAATGCGCGCAGGTTGTCACGCCAATGCGGGCAGTTGGGCCTGATTGTGGTGGACTACTTGCAACTGATGAGCGGCTCCAACGGCAGTGACGGCGAAAACCGTGCCACCGAGCTGGGTGAGATTTCCCGCGGCTTGAAGATGCTGGCCAAGGAACTGAAATGCCCGGTGATTGCCTTGTCGCAGCTGAACCGAAGCGTGGAGCAGCGCCCGGACAAGCGCCCCATGATGAGCGACTTGCGTGAGTCGGGCGCCATTGAGCAGGACGCCGACATCATCATGTTCATTTACCGCGACGAGTATTACACCAAGGATGCCTGCAAGGAACCCGGCGTGGCCGAGGTCATCATTGCCAAGCAGCGTAACGGCCCCACCGGGGTCGTCAAGCTGACTTTCCTGAACAAGATCACCAAGTTCGAGTCGATGGCCAGTGGGGCGAGTGGGGATTTTTAATTAGAGGACTTCACTGGCAAAATCCGCCAACCGTGAGCGCTCGCCACGGGCCAGCGTGATGTGGCCGCTGTGTTGCCAGCCCTTGAACTTGTCCACCGCATAGGTCAGGCCGGACGAGCCTTCGGTGAGGTAAGGCGTGTCGATTTGTGCGATGTTGCCCATGCAAATGATCTTGGTGCCGGGGCCGGCGCGGGTGATCAGCGTTTTCATTTGCTTGGGCGTCAGGTTTTGCGCTTCGTCAATGATCACGTACTTGTTCAAAAAGGTGCGGCCGCGCATGAAGTTCATGCTTTTGATCTTGATGCGGCTGCGGATGAGTTCGTTGGTGGCGGCGCGGCCCCAGTCGCCGGC
>JBASJO010000312.1:0-2280 GCA_049655365.1 Rhodoferax sp.
GCGATCAGTCAATTTGGGTCTGATTAGCATGGCGGCTCCTGGGTGACGGTGTAACGAAGTACTGGTTTCTTATCCAGTAACTGTATTTTTAACCAGTTTATGAAAGACTGCAAGTGGCTATTGCTAAAAATTTGAAAAAAATTGTGGTGCTGGGCACGGGCGGCACCATTGCCGGTACCGCAGATCGCGCTGGTGACAACATTGGTTACAGCGCCGCCCAGGTGGGTGTGGCCGACTTGCTGGCGGGTGTGCCGGGCATGGCGGATGTGCTGCAAGGCGACATCCTGGAGGCGGAGCAGGTGGCGCAAGTCGACAGCAAGGACATGAGTTTTGCCATCTGGACGGCGCTGGCGCTGCGCGTGCAGCAGCATATGGCGCAGGACGATGTGTGTGGTGTGGTGATCACACACGGCACCGACACGCTGGAAGAGACCGCATTTTTCCTGCACGCGGTGCTGCCGGCGGCGTTGCAGTTGCGCAAACCCGTGGTGCTGACGTGCGCCATGCGGCCGGCTTCGTCCCTGAGTCCAGACGGGCCACAGAATTTACTCGACGCTATGGCCTTGGCGCGCACCTCTGGTGCCTGCGGCGTGATGGCCGTGTGCGCCGGGGTTGTGCATGGTGCCCTGGCCGTGCAAAAGGTGCATGTGTACCGCACTGATGCGTTCAGTTCAGGTGATGTCGGGCCGCTGGGTTTTGTCGAGGAAGGAAGATTTCGGCCGGCGAAACCCTGGCCCTTGGCGCTGAGCCATCAGGCAGCGGTGTCACTTGACAAGATCGCCAACATAACGTCCTGGCCGCGTGTGGAAGTTGTGATGAATTACGCGGGTGGCAGCGCCGCGGTGGTGGACGCGTTGCAGCGGCCCGTGCCTGGCGTGGCGCCGCTGCAGGGCCTGGTGGTAGCGGGCACCGGCAATGGCACGCTGCATGTTGAATTGATTGCCGCGCTGCAGCGTGCCAAGCAGGCGGGCGTGAAGGTGGTGCGCGCCAGCCGTTGTGGTGAGGGGCGCGTGCTGCCCGTGGCGGGTAAAGAGTTTGCGGACAGCGCGGGGCTGTCACCGGTCAAGGCAAGAGTCGCTTTGATGTTGGAACTTATGTGGGAGGCCCGCCTCGGGCCGATGGATGTCCGGGTGTTTAACCTGCCAGCGCCGCAAACGCGCGGGCGGTGATGTCTTCGACGCTGCCGGTGCCGCTGATGGCGCGGTATTTGGGCGCGGCGGCGGGCTCGGCTTTGGCCCAGGCGGAGTAGTAGTCGACCAGCGGACGGGTTTGTGCGCTGTACACGTCAAGGCGTTTTTTGACGGTTTCTTCCTGGTCGTCAGCGCGCTGCACCAGGGGTTCACCGGTCACGTCGTCAACACCGGCCACTTTGGGCGGGTTGAATGTGACGTGGTAGGTGCGGCCCGAGGCGGGGTGTGAGCGGCGGCCGCTCATGCGGTCGATGATGGCGGCAAAGGGCACGTCGATTTCCAGCACGTAGTCGAGCTTGACACCAGCGGCCTTCATGGCGTCGGCCTGCGGAATGGTGCGCGGAAAGCCGTCGAACAGGAAACCCTTGGCGCAGTCGGGCTGGGCAATGCGTTCTTTCACGAGGTTGATGATGAGGTCGTCACTGACCAGACCACCTGCATCCATCACTTGTTTGGCTTGCACGCCCAGCGGTGTGCCGGCCTTGACGGCAGCGCGCAGCATGTCACCGGTGGAGATTTGCGGAATGCCGAATTTTTGGCAAATGAACGTGGCCTGTGTGCCCTTGCCAGCGCCAGGTGCGCCCAACAAAATCAGTTTCATACTTGTCCTCGGGTTCTTATTGAAAATGGAAGCAATTTGACGGGTTGAGAATAGCACGCGAGAGCTTTGCCAAGCCTTACATCAACCACCCACCAAGCGACGCACCCGCTCGAGGTCTTCGGGTGTGTCGACACCTGGCCCTGGCGCATGCTGGGTGATGTGAACAGCAATGCGGTGCCCGTGCCACAGGGCGCGCAATTGTTCAAGCGATTCTGTGCGCTCCAGCGGGGCTTGCGCCAGCTTGGGGAAGAGTCGCAAAAAGCTTACCCGGTACGCGTAAATGCCGATGTGGCGCAAGGGTGCCGGGCTGGGCAAGGCGTCGGGCGTGTCACGCGGCCAGGCAATGGGCGCGCGGCTGAAGTACAGCGCCATGTGCTGCGCGTCGAGCACCACCTTGACCACGTTGGGGTTGTGAAAGTCTGTGACCGAATCAATCGCGTGGGCGGCCGTGCTCATGGCTGCTTGCGGATGCCGGGCCAGCAGGTGGGC
>JBASJO010000313.1:0-8176 GCA_049655365.1 Rhodoferax sp.
CCCGTCAAAGCCCTGGTGCACTGCGGGTGCATCGGGCTCTGTGGGCGGCGCTGCCACCTCCACCGACGCCTGCACCAAAACGGCCGGTTCAGCGCTGGACGCGGCCAGAACCGGTGACGTCAGCGGCAACTCCGTGACAGCCACCTCAGGCGGCAGGTCTTTGGGCTCAATCACCTGTGCCGGGGCCATGACGGTGAGCCAGTGGCACATGTTTTCCAGCTGGCGCACGTTACCCGGAAAGGCGAATTTCCCGATCCAGGCCAGCGCCGCCTCAGAGATGCGCTTGGGTTCGACCCCCAGCTGGCGCGCGCTTTGCTGCAGAAAATGGCGCGTCAGCATGGGGATGTCCTCACGCCGCTCACGCAGCGCCGGCAGGCGCAGCCGGATCACGTTGAGACGGTGAAACAGATCCTCGCGAAACACCCCCTCCTTGACGCGCTGCTCCAGGTTCTGGTGCGTGGCGGCAATCACGCGTACATTGGTCTTGACGGCGCTGTGGCCACCCACCCGGTAAAAATGGCCGTCTGACAGCACGCGCAACAGCCTGGTCTGCAGGTCAAACGGCATGTCGCCAATTTCGTCCAGAAACAAGGTACCGCCATCGGCCTGCTCGAAGCGGCCACGGCGCATGGTTTGGGCGCCGGTGAAGGCCCCGCGTTCATGACCGAAGAGCTCGGACTCCAGCAGGTCTTTGGGGATGGCGGCGGTGTTGATGGCGACAAACGGGCCATTGGCGCGCGGCGAATGCTTGTGCAGCGCGCGCGCCACCAACTCCTTGCCCGAACCCGACTCGCCGGTGATCATGACGGTGACATTGCTTTGGCTCAGGCGGCCAATGGCCCGGAACACGTCCTGCATGGCGGGCGCCTGACCCAGCATTTCGGGCGCCTCGGTCAGGGCCTCGTCCGCGACTTCTTCGCGCTGGCTTTCTTCGACCGCGCGGCGAATCAGTTCCACCGCCTTGGACAAGTCAAACGGTTTGGGCAGATACTCAAAAGCGCCCCCCTGAAAGGCTGACACCGCGCTGTCAAGGTCCGAGTAGGCGGTCATGATGATGACCGGCAAGCCCGGGTATTTGGCCTTGACCTTGTCGAGCAAATCCAGCCCCGAGCCACCCGGCATGCGGATGTCGCTGACCAGCACCTGCGGCGCCTTGTCTTCCTCAAGCGCGGCAATCACATCGCGTGCGTTGGTAAAACTGCGACTGGGCAATTGCTCGCGCAGCAGCGCTTTCTCCAGTACGAAGCGAATGGACTGGTCATCGTCTACGATCCAAATGGGCTTCATTACGTTGTCTTGCCTTATAGGTTGGACCCTCGCCACAATCGCCTGCAGTCACCTTGCGGTGCGCTGCGACCCCCTTTTGATCAGGGCAGAGGAATCAGAATCTTGAAATCCGTCGCGCCTGGCACACTGTCACACTCGATCAGACCATGGTGCTGCTGGACAAAGGTTTGCGCCAATGTCAGGCCCAGCCCGGAGCCACCCTCCCGCCCCGACACCAGCGGGTAAAAAATACGGTCTTTGATCGAGTCTGGCACGCCAGGCCCGTTGTCAATCACATGCAATTCCAATGCCAACCGGTAGCGTTGTTTGCCGAAAGTGCTTTGTCGGGCCACCCGAGTGCGAAAAATGATCTGCGCATCACCCTGGCTGATGCGATCAGCCAGCGCTTGGGCCGCGTTGTGGGCGATGTTGATGAGGGCCTGGATGAGTTGCTCGCGGTCGCCCCTGAACTCGGGGATCGAGGTGTCGTAGTCGCGCACCACCTCCAGACCCCTGGGAAACTCCGCCAAAATCAGCGAACGCACCCGCTCGCAGACTTCATGGATATTGACATCGCCCACCACATGGGGCCGGCGGTGGGGTGCCAGCAAACGGTCCACCAGCGACTGCAGGCGATCCGCTTCATGGATGATGACCTGGGTGTATTCAGACAGTTCGGGCTGATCCAGTTCCAGCTCAAGCAACTGCGCGGCGCCACGAATGCCACCCAGCGGGTTCTTGATTTCATGGGCCAGGTTGCGAATCAGTTCCTTGTTGGCCTGCGCCTGCTCGGCCAGACGCTCTTCACGGTCCTGACGCGCCTGCTGCTCCAGCGGCAGCAGCTCAACGATGATGTCAGCGCTCTCGGTTTGCGTCACGATCACATGCACCGGCAACAGCTCACGCCCCACGCGCAGCAACTTGGCGTCGTAGCGCAGCGCGGCAAACTCGTTGCTGCCCGCGCCCTGCAGCGCCGTTTGAAGGTGGGCGGGCTCGGTGAAGGAGTCAGGTAAGTGCGAACCCACAATGGTGCGCCTGGAAATGCCCAGCGCATCTTCCAGGGCGGCATTGGCAAACATGACGGTGCCGTCACTTTGCACCACGGCCACCAGCGTGGCCAATAAATCGAAGGCACCGAAACGCTGGGTCACCGTGTTGCCCGTCGCCGCCCGGTATTTGGGAAAAGCCAGCTTCAAGATCAACCCTGGTGATGGCTAACGCGCCGCCGGGCTGGCAGGCAAGCGACCAAGCTCGCGACGAATTCCTGCCATGTCGCTTTCATTGCGCGCCAGTTGGGCTTTGAGCTCGGCGACCCGGTCAAGGTAACGCTGATGGTTGCGCGCCTCCCCGCCAATCTTGTCTGGCTCGCCGTTGTTGTACTCCTTGAGCAACTCGGCCTGACGCGCCTCCGCTTTCTTCAGCTCAGCCTGCAAAATCAGGCGGGCATCCGAGTCACGCGACTGTTGTTCCTGCGTATTCACACGCGGGCCGGCACTGGCCGGACTGGCCTGCGTGGGTGCTGCCTTCTGGGCCGGGCGCGTGCCCTGCACCACCGTCACGTTGGCGCCCTCCACCAGCTTGCAATTTTTAGCCTGCGCCTCGGTCACCGCATTGGTGTAGGCGTTGCCGCAACGGTAGATACGGTCCTGCGCCTGTGCATGGGAGCACAGCAGCAACAGCAGCAAGCCAGTCCAAGTGATTCGTGTCATAAAAGTTCAAGCCCTCTCGCATCAGCAACGGCATGGCAAGTTGCGCCACGATATGGGTTGTGAGTTTCCCACAATAAAAAAGGACGGCCTGAGCCGTCCCCTTTTTTAACCCCAGGGTTGTCCAGCACAACCCGTTGCCGCTGTTTACAGCGAGTAGTACATGTCGAACTCGATCGGGTGGGTGGCCATGCGCAAGCGGGTCACTTCGGTCATCTTGAGTTCGATGTAGGCATCCAGCAAACCATCGGTGAACACGCCGCCCTTGGTCAGGAAGGCACGGTCTGCGTCCAGACACTCCAGCGCCTGGTCCAGGCTGTGGCAGACGGTGGGGATCAGGGCGTTTTCTTCGGGTGGCAGATGGTACAGATCCTTGGTGGCGGCTTCGCCCGGGTGAATCTTGTTTTCCACGCCGTCCAGGCCGGCCATCAACAGTGCCGAGAAGCCCAGGTAGGGGTTCATCAACGGATCTGGGAAGCGCGCCTCCACACGGCGACCCTTGGGATTGGCCACATACGGAATACGGATCGAAGCCGAGCGGTTCTTGGCCGAATAAGCCAGTTTCACAGGGGCTTCAAAGCCGGGCACCAGGCGCTTGTAGCTATTGGTACCGGGGTTGGTGATGGCGTTGAGGGCGCGGGCGTGCTTGATGATGCCGCCGATGTAGTACAGGGCAAAGTCGCTCAGACCAGCATAGCCGTCACCAGCAAACAGGTTCTTGCCATCTTTCCAGATCGACTGGTGCACGTGCATGCCGCTGCCGTTGTCACCCACGATGGGTTTTGGCATGAAGGTGGCGGTTTTGCCGTAGGCGTTGGCCACGTTTTGCACCACGTACTTCAAGACCTGGGTCCAGTCGGCGCGCTGCACCAGCGTGCTGAACTTGGTGCCCAATTCGCATTGGCCAGGAGCTGCCACTTCGTGGTGGTGCACTTCAACCGGGATGCCCAGGGATTCCAGAATCAAGGACATTTCGGAACGCATGTCTTGCGTACTATCGACTGGGGGCACAGGGAAGTAGCCGCCTTTAGTGGTGGGACGGTGGCCACGGTTGCCGCCTTCCATTTTTTTACCGGAATTCCAGGGTGCCTCGTAGTCGTCGATCTTGAAGAAGGTGCCGGACATGTCGGTGTTCCAGCGCACATCGTCAAACAAGAAAAATTCCGGCTCGGGACCGAAGTAGGCAGTGTCACCCATACCGGAGGCTTTCAAGTAAGCCTCAGCGCGGTGTGCCACCGAGCGGGGGTCGCGCTCGTAGCCTTTGCCGTCAGTGGGTTCAATCACGTCGCAGCTCATGAAAAGGGTGGTCTCTTCAAAGAACGGGTCGATGTTGGCGGTATTGGGGTCGGGCATGAGTTGCATGTCCGAGGCCTCAATGCCTTTCCAGCCGGCCACAGATGAGCCGTCAAACGCGTGACCAGACACAAACTTGTCTTCGTCAAAGTGGGACACAGGCACGGTCACGTGCTGCTCTTTACCACGGGTATCGGTGAAACGGAAGTCAACGAACTTGACTTCGTTGTCTTTCACCATCTTCATCACGTCTGGGACGGTCTTGGCCATGAGTTACTCCAAAAGGAACGGTTGTTAAAAGGGATTTGGGACTGGGAATGCAGGTTTTGTGCCAGACCTGTCAACTTTTGACTGGATCCGTCATGGGTCGTATTTTGCCTTGTGTTTCGGCATTTTCAAATAAAGCGACCTGCGCAGACGGCGAATTAAGCTGCTGGGGCTTGCGCTGCGCTCGCCTCACATGCACCAAAATAATGCATACGAGGCGAGCAATGAATTAAAACCCTAGGAACGCACCATTTCAGGGCCCAAATTGACCTGAAATGGTGTCAGGCCTTCACGTAGCGCGGCAAACGCAGCGGCCACGGCCTCAGGCGCACCCTTGACACCCAACTCGATATGACGCCCGTACTCCGGGTGGTCCACACTGGGCAGGCTGAATACCTTGATGCCGCTGAAGTCGCGTTCGATGGTCTCCATCAGCGGCGTCAAGGTGGCTTCCATTGCACCAAAAACGATCACTGAACGCTCCAGCCAAGTGTCCTTGGCAAAGAAAGCAGCGTAATGGGTGTCCAGCACCCACGCGATCATCGGCCAGGCCATCACCGGAAAGCCGGGCACGAAGTGAACCCGGCCACAACTGAAACCGGGAATTTTGTTGTAGGGGTTGGGAATGATTTCTGCGCTCTGCGGAAACACGCCCATGTTGAGGCGGTGCAGGTTGTCGGTTTGGCTGGGGTCAAAGGGCTTGCCCTGTTCCAGTGCAAGCTCCTGCATGCGTTGCTCGATCAGGGCTTTGGCCTGCGGGTGCAGCACCAGGTCCACACCCAGCGCGCGCGCCGCACACTGGCGGGTATGGTCATCGGGCGTGGCCCCAATGCCGCCGGTTGAAAAAACGACATCGCCCGAGGCAAACGCACGCGCCAAGGCGGCGGTGATGCGCCCAGGATCGTCACCCACGTAGTCGGCGTAGGCCAGGCTCAGGCCGCGCGCCTTGAGCAACTCGATCACTTTGGGCAAATGTTTGTCGGCGCGTTTGCCCGACAGGATTTCGTCGCCAATCACGAGCAGGCCGAAATTGGGCACCATGTCAGGGCTGCGCTGGGGGTGGTTTGGTTTGCTTGCTTGCATCGTTCAGGGTCAGGGTCACGGAGTCGAGATTCAAGGCATCAGGCGGCGTTGGCGCGGCGGCGGCGCGGGCACGTTCCTCACGCAGCAAGTGCAACGTCGCCAGGCAAAAGTGGGCAAACCACAGCGAGGCAAAAGCAAACACCATGGTGTAAAGCCAGATCGCCAGCGGCACCAGCACAACGAAGGCGGCCACCAGCAGGACACCCGAGGCCCAGATCAAGCTCGGGGCCGCACCCAGAAAACCGCAAAACAGGCCAATGCCGAGCAGACTGATCCGGTAGCGACGAAAAATTTCTCGCCGCTCCTCGCCGCTGGCATGGTCGGCCAAAGCATCGAAAGCCATGACCCGGTAGGTCAGCCAACCCCAAATCAGCGGTGGCAAAATGAAAATCAGCGGCGGAATCAACCATAGCGGCACCGACACGACCAGTGCCACCAGCGCCAGCAGTGTGGACACCAGCGACCACCACAAACTGGCCAGGAAGGAGCCCCCGCGTTTGCGCTCCATTAAGGGAAATCGGTTTTTCGCCACCAGCGAAGTCAGCGCCGGCGTCATCATAAGCGCCACCGCCATCAGCGAAACCACCACGATGAGCGGTGTCACCGCAAAAATCACGATCAGCGGCGCCAATGCCGCCTTCAGATCACCCATGCCAAAGCTTTGCATCCAGGCGGTCAGGCTGGCCATCAGGGTTGACGACTCCAGCCACAACCGCACGGCAGCCAGCAGACTGTCCCAGTAAAAATAACCCAGACCGAGCGCCAGGCCCGTCATCAGCAGCAGCGGCAAAAACGACAGCGCGACGACCCTGGGTTTCAAACCATAGGCCAAAGCACGCCAAAAAGAATCAAACAACAAGCTCATGCTGGTGAGCATAACGCAGCTTAGCCGCCGGCAATGCTGGCCAGATCGGCCGCACTGAGCCAGCGCCACTGACCTGGCGCCAGGTCATCGGGCAAACGCAGGCCGCCCATTTGCGATCGGTGCAGCGCCTCAACCCGGTTGCTGACGGCAGCGACCATGCGTTTGACCTGGTGGTATTTGCCCTCGGTCAGGGTCAGGCGCAAATGGAATTCAGACACTGCCTCGCAGGCTGCGGCACGCACCGGTTTGGGGTCATCGTCAAGCACCACGCCAGCCAGCAACTGGTCGACCTGGCGCGCATCGAGCGGGTGCTTGACCGTGACCTCATAGACCTTGGGCACATGATGCCGCGGCGAACTCATGCGGTGGATGAATTTGCCGTCGTCGGTGAGCAACAACAAACCGGTGGTGTCCTGGTCGAGCCGTCCCACCGCCTGCACGCCCTGCACCGCGCCCTTTTGCGGCCGCAGGCGCAGCGGCGAAGGCAGCAAGGTGTAGATACTGGGGTAAGTGGACGGTTTTTGTGAGCACTCGGTGGCCGTCGGCTTGTTCAGCAGGATGTAGGCCTTCTCGGCATACGGCCAGTCCACCCCCTGCACCTGAAAGCGCAGGCCTTCGGCGGCAAATTCAGCGGCGGCCTGAAGGCACCTGACGGGGGCCTCTGACGGACCCGCTTCATAGACTTGAACCAGACCCTGCTGAATCAAACCGGCACACACACGCCGGGTGCCAAAGCCCTGGGAATAAAGAATATCTTGGAGTTGCATGCACCGAGTATCGCAAAGCCCGGCACCGGCGGGCAAGCCGGCTCAGGCCGCGATCAGTTGCGCGGCTTCGCGCGCTGCCACCACACCTTCGTCGGTGGGTACCACCCACACCTCAACAGCACTGGCTTGCCCGTGGATGGCCATGATCTGGTCGCCGGTGGCTTGCAGGTTCAGCACCGGATCGATCACCACCCCGAGCCAGGCCAGCTGCTGGCCAAGGTCGTGGCGCAAGGCGACATCGTGCTCGCCAATGCCACCACTGAAGGCCAGCACATCCAGCCCCTGCAAACAGGCCACCAGGGCACCACTTTCGCGCAGTACCCGGTGGGTGAACATATCAACCGCCAATTTGGCACTGGCTGAACTGTCAGCGCGCAGGCGGCGCATGTCGGCCGAAATGCCCGACACCCCCAGCAGGCCGCTTTGCTTGTAAAGCAGCTTTTGCAGTCGGTCGTGGTCCCAGCCCTGTGCCAGCAAATAAAGCAGTACACCGGGATCGAGCGCGCCGGTGCGCGTGCCCATCATCAAACCGTCCAGCGCAGAAAAACCCATGGTGGTGGCACAGCTCATGCCCTCGCGCGCGGCGCACAGGCTGGCGCCATTGCCCAGGTGGGCCATCAGCACCCGGCCTTTGGCGCGGCGGCTGTGCGCCAGCAGCGCACCCATCACATACTGGTACGACAGGCCGTGAAAGCCGTAACGGCGCAGCCCGTGCTGGGTCAGCGCCTCGGGCAAGGCAAAGCGGTAATCCAGTTCGGGCAGGGTGGCATGAAACGCGGTGTCAAAACACGCCACCTGGGGCACATCAGGAAACGCCTTGGCAAAGGCCCTGACACCGGCCAGGTTGTGCGGCTGGTGCAGAGGCGCCAGGGCGTTCAGCTGGGTCAGGTCGGCCAGCACCGCATCGGTCACCAGCACACTGGCACGGT
>JBASJO010000314.1:0-7924 GCA_049655365.1 Rhodoferax sp.
GAAGACCGTATTCGACCGTGTCGCGCCACGGTAATGTGATGACATTCTGAATAGCAATTGAGCACGATGATGAGATGGGATGGGGCAACAGGAACTCGAACCGGACTGGCGCAGCTATGCTGCAATGACGACACCCGGCGAGCAGATCCGGTACATCGTCGGCAATGGATTCGATCTGCACCATGGCATCCCGTCTTCATACGCGGCGTTCGGCAGGTACCTGAAGCCGGCATTGGCGTTTAACTTCCCAAAGCAGCCATCCATTTGGTCATTTTCTGAAAAGCAGTCGCCAATTAAGAAAAAATAGTTCACATCGACATCATTTGACTCTTTTCCGCGGCGCAGCTCCATCTCTACTCTAGACGGTCAAAAGGTCATGCAAATGGAGCTTGGCTAAGGTTGGCCTTAGCCTGTACCAGTACCCGATCGGCCGGACAAGAACCGATACAGTCTATTATCCAGGGGGTCGTGTGCCCAGACTTTCCAAGCTTTGATGGCAGGTCGGATGCTCTCCTGTCAAAGGAGCGGGCGTTGGCACACAGCATGCTGAATGGCTACAGTGATCTGAAGACATTTGATTTTGCTGATTTCGGCTGATGCTGCCGCCACCGGTGCTCTGCCACGTAAGCGCTCTTTGAACAGAGCGCGCATCTGGGACTTGTTGAAATAGGATCCAAGAATGACCACTCAAACCAATGACACTGTGATCTATCAAGGTGAAGTCGCCGCGCTGCAAGAGGCGCCGTTTGACCTGCATCCTTCCAAGCCTAAATTTCACCTAATAGTGTCATCGAACATCAGGGGTTACAACGCGACATGGCTGATTTGCTATGACAGGCTTTTCCTAATTGATTTGAAAGGCTTCGCCATTTCCAGCCTTGGCGACCATCGTATGGACATGGAGCGGATCGCACAAACCGGACACGTAACCATGGAATCGTTTTTCCCTGGACGAAGCGGACCGGTGCATGCGAGCTGGTACAGCGGCGTTTTGACCATCGGACATGGCCAGATTTACGGTCGGATAGATGATGAATGGCTGCATTTTGAGTTTGAAGATGATGTGGAATGTCGTAACGGTGTCATCGCAGGCGTCAAGAAGTTCCGAAGAGGTCCGGGCATCGTTATCCATCCTGGAGTCGTCTACCAAGACATCGAATACATCGAGATTCCTATTTCAATTGAATTGGCATTGACTAGGAAAGGGATCAACCGAGTTGGTGACTTGATTCAACTCGACGAAGAAATACTGAGAAACACCATAGGGCTGGACGAGAAAGATCTCAATTGGGTCATCACGATCTTGGCTGAAAGCGGACTGTCTCTCGGGACACAGTTGCAGGACTGGCCTCCTCAAACGTTCAACCTACCAGAGTTACTCGAACTCCGAGGTCGATCAATCGAACGCCATGCCTTGGTCGAGGACTAGTTGTGAATCGCCCCGGATTTCGTGGAGGCATTTGGTTTAAGTCAGGGCCAAAGAAGTGGCCCCAGGAGTGCTTATGTACTGTATGCGTCCGGCAAACACACGTTGACGGCGTAACGGTTACCATTGACGGGGTCGGCTACCATCTTCCACCGCAAGCAACATTAGCAACCTGCGAAACAGATGGAGGAGAATAGTGATGCAACAACCAGTGCCAGCGAAAAGCGACCTGCCCCATGAGCCAAGTTTTCTCGGTTTAGAGCTGAATTTCCCGCTTTCTTGTCTCTCATCAATCCAGAACGGATATGAGGCACAAGACCAAGAAGATAAGTGGTCCATTTACTACCGGAGACCCTGGATACAGATTTGGCGACCAACAGCGGAAGGCATATATTGCTACGCAATTCGCTTTGAACAAACTAGCTTCCAATGTATTCGTATTGCCGAATCTTGGGTTGGTTCACAAATCCTTGATTCCAACCGAGGGTTTGGTCCAAACCTTGAACAGCATCGCCATACGGTCACAGGGTTGCTGGATTTTGTCGCAAGATTTTCAGGAGAACGATTCGAGCATGGCTCTTTGAGTGGCATACGAGGACGCAAAAAGGTGACCTTTTCAGGAGATGCGACAAGCCTTGAAGATGTTGACAAGATTGCAAAACAATTACGAACCGAAGTGACCCAGATGATGAAAGACGGTTGGTAAAAAGCAATCACTCAACCCAGGGAAATAAACTCAAAACGACCGTTAAAGGATGCTTGCAAACTCGTCGTCGGGCACCCTCACACCTTGCCCCTAGAGCTTTGGATATTCCTTATCTTTGAAACATACGGTGAGGCAGGTGGTTACCATCGGTCAATTGTGCGAAAGAAATAAAGGTGTTACCGCGTGAGCAGCACCATGTAGGCAGCGTTGGCCAATCGGCTCTCTTCCCGCAATGACTTCCGCTTCTCAAGGGTGAGCTCCTCCAGCCTATCGGGCTGTGACCTCGCAACGATTTCTCTTCGAGATTGTTCGATTTGCTCCCACTTCGCGGAGGGCGGCACCTTCAAATAGCGGTATACCTGCTCATCAGTCATCGACTCAATTGAAGCACTAGAGGATTTAGGAGCATGGAAGGTCGACTGAAGTATTGATTCTTGCATTGTGGTGTGCAAGTTCGATGGTTTGGGTACATCTGCATCCAATATTGTCGCATCCAGACCCGGAAGGTCCACCTGAGCAGTACGCTTTGCTGAAAGTCGGGCATTCGCGCTCGCTACCAAAGCTTTGACTTTTCGTCTTTTTCGGACCCTAATCAGAAGAGAACCGGCCCGTGTTGTCGACCGATGCAAGAGTTCATTTTCAAGCGTTTCCAACTCGGCATCGGTTATCCCTTTTATTGCGAAGAGTGCTTCCAGTTCCTCAATTCCGTAACTTGCCATTGCTCGACTCATGGCGCAAGAAACTCCTCTATGTTCGTATCTGGCAACTTGTCCACACCAAAGGGATCCACTTCCCTGCTATGGACCCACACGGTGTTGTCTACCGATTCAGCCCCTAAGGGCTCGATTCCTAAGCTTTCCAGGGTTTCCCAAAGGTCGGCCAATACTTCTACTTTCCGTCTGGCAAAGCTTGACGCGAAACAGCGCCAAAAAGTCCAACCTGCCCGCTCCAGCACACGCTGCCTTGCCATGTCATCAGACCACTGACCCGGCCCGTGGAACCGGTCACCATCGCATTCAACGGCTAATCGTCGTCCTTCAGCCCCTTCAATGACAAAGTCAATTCGGTACGAGCCACACGGAACCTGCGGCTGAACTCGAAAACCTCGTTTGGTCATTTCATCGAACATGTCCCGCTCAAACCCGGATTCGCACAGGTCGCGGAGTAACTCGACCTTGCGCACGTCTTGTGTAAACGGTTGGCGAAAGTGCCTCAACACCTTGCCACTCAAGGAGTCTTCCGCGTAGGCGTTGTGCTCAACAGACCTGAAGAGGTACATGCGGTCGCGGGACCGCGAAAGCGCAACGTTAAAACGCTGGTGCTGCGAGGCAATGTTTGAAGCTGGTCTGTCCTTTGGCGCCAAAACCATGGAAACCATCATGATGTCGCGTTCTCGCCCTTGAAAAACAGGGGGTGGTCCGACTGCAATCTTGTGCGCAACTATGTCGCCTGGGGTGATTCGCTCATTAATAAGGTCGTTGATATGCTTGGCCTGCTCGCTTCCAAGCAGTGTCACGATTCCTATGGAGCGCCCCACCATGTCCGGGTCTTTGATGATTGCCTCAACCTCTTCAACGATAGCCAAGGCTTCAGCAGGATTGATGTCACCTTTACGGTAACCCCCCTTAACGTAGACATCAATCAACGGCGGGTCCAACCGCTCGTTGGTTTTTGGGACACGCAGTGGCTTGATGTCTCCGTTGTAAAACTCACGGTTTGAAAACTCAATGATGGCAGGCACGCAGCGGAAGTGTTCTTTCAACATTACTGAATTGCCAGCGAACACGACACGAGCCAGGTCATATACAGACTTGTCAGGGGTCATCTGAGCTCCATGGAATTGAGACTTTAGAAACCGCTGCTCAAGGTCAATAATTCGTTGCTCTGCCAAGCCCACAGCGGACGGCGACACCTGCTTGTGATCACCAACGACAAGAAGCTTCTGGCCTCGCAGCAAAGCGGGTAGTGCCCAAATGTCAGACTGGGACGCTTCGTCAATGATGACGAGGTCAAAGAGGCCAATCTCGGGCGGAAGCGTTTCAGACACGCGCCACTGCGGAAGTACCCAACAAGGCACCGCCATGTAGGCTTTTTGCATCGCTTCCCTGGCATGACGGCGATGCCGTACCGCTCGAATACCTGTTCCGGTGCCCATTGCCTGAATGGAGTTGAGGTATGCCTGTAACGCTTGCCTGATGCTTTGCGGTGAGTTGTTGAAAACACCAATCCATGTCTTTTCAGCCACAAGATCCTGATACGTCCGTGCGAGCGAAGCCGTCAGTGTCCGACGCTCCTCAAATAAGAGGCGGAGTTTCTTATGGACATCAATTTTCTCCAAAAAAAGGTAGGCGCGACGCCAAGCCCAAGCTTCGCGCCAACGTATCGGGAATACTGGGTCCGAGTCGCCAACCATGACCACCGTTCGCAGTCGAGCGGCCCATTTAACTGCACCAGCGCCATGTATGAGCGATGTGACACGGTCAATCTCGACCAAGGCATTGCGCAAGCTGTTCAGCCGGGATAACTCGCCTTGAAGAGCCAGCCAACGTGTTTGCATTTCGCTTTCAACAGCCTCCGGAGAGCCGAGTTCATCGGAAATAAACGCCCGCAATTGTTCAACAATGGGGCCATTTCGGTCTCGAAGCTTTTCAAGCGTCTCCCCCGCCTGCTTCATGGCGTAGCCCAGGCGCCCCTTTACCAAGTGAGCGCTGAGGCTGGAGCGGACTTGGTCAATATACGTGTCACCCGATTCGATAGCCTGGTCGGCAACCCGTTCCCCGAAAACTCTCCCAACATTTGAGTGCAATCGCCGCTCAACATCAAAAACGAATCTTTTAGCGTCTTCAACCCAGGTTTGTTGCGCAACGATGGCACGCACAGCAGCGTCAATTTCAGCAGATTGTGTGGGCAACCCGAACTCGGCTGCGATTGCCGCCCAACGGGCAACCTCGCGATGGGCGGACAACCGCCAATGCACCAACGACATAGCGTCCTGCCAGTCCTGCTTGCTTTTGGGAACGGACCCCAAAACGGTCACCGAAGCTATCAAGCGCCGCGCGTCGCCCTTTCCGATTGGAAGCGCAAAGGCGCTTTTTCCCGCGATCAGCCTGTTCAAGGCACCAATAAAATCATCGTTTTTTTCAGCCAGTTCCGGTACCGCAATGGCTTGGCTTACAAATTGGCGGCGTTCGGCCTCAATTTGGCCAAAGACCGTGCATGTGTCTAGGAGCCCGGCCAGCACGGGGTCGTCAGGCTGCATACCAGACAACCGTTTTGTTAGGCTTATGCCAATGGGATCACCACGCAGTTTCCGCTTCAACTTCAGATAACCGTCGAGAAACTCCAACAGTTTTTCAGCCAGTACCAGCGTCTCGTATTTGGCGTCGACCAACGGCAGCACTACGCCAAGTTCAACTTTGGACTCAATGCCTTTGGCTCGCACAATGTCACGATGCAGCACCACAAAATCCGCCCAGGTTGGAAGGTCGTCATTTGGTGGCAAGGAACTCGTTAAATACGACAAGTCGGCGCCGACCGTCACCCGCCCACGGCGTAGAGTTGCGATATCACTTTCGGTAAACGATAGGTTCTCCCCTTGGTTTTCAGGAAGGTCGTCATCAAGCCACTGGTGCTCGTCGGCTTGCTGAATGACCAGTTTTGCAATTTCTTCAGGAGATATTTCCCGCCCCTGAAATTTATATTGACGCATATGGCTCGCCGCGTGAACGCCAATTGCTCTGTCAACATGTGAAATCTTGGCATGAAGCTGATTTAACTCAATCTCCAGTCTGGCGATGCTTGCCTCAATGCGGTGGGGTTGAAGGCTTTCGACGCCAGTGGCAATGGTCTGAATGGCATGCTCAAACTGTTTCATCCCCTCGCGCTCTTCTGATAGCAATGCGACGCTCAATGGCCGAATGCGTTCGGGTAGTTTTTCTTGCAACACAGAAAGCGCCGTCTCACCCTTGGAAGTGACGAGTACCCTCTTGCCTTGCGCCAAGTAGTGGCAGATTACATTAGCAATCGTATGCGTTTTGCCCGTGCCAGGTGGCCCCTGCACCACGACACCGTCATTCGCCTCCAACTTCTGAATGATGGAAACCTGCTCATCGTTGTAAGCCATCGGGAAGAATAGTTCTTTGGCAGCAATGGAACCGTCACTTGTCGACAAACCCCGAAAGGGAACTTCCGGCTGGACCCGCACTGCCGTATCCCCCTCCTGGACAAAACTGCAAATGACTGCGGGCAGAGAGTTGGCTGCTTCCACCTTTTTTTTGAGCCGCCGAATGTCTTCAAGAAAGATGTCGCCGCTGCGCTTTCGCCCAAAGAGCACCCAAGTATTTGTCACCGTTAGCTTGTCACCAACGGGGGGCAGCGTTACATCGTCCGTGCGCACGTCATATTTTCCGGTGGGGTCTAAATGCCCGACAGCGGCTTTCAGAACCCCTTCAAATGTCGAATCGTCAAAAGGGTTGACCCTGTTCTCGGTACTTTGCTGAAAGCTCTTCCAAAACTCTTCAAGGGGCTTGATTCCAGAAACCTCCATTTCCGCGTAGCAGTCCACTTCGAGTTGGGTATCGACATCACGAGGTCTGACCTCAAGGTCAAAAGTGCGAGGGTTGAGCGTAATTTCACAGGGCTGCACCAACATCGGGTGCTTAACCGCGGACGGATGCCCGTCCATTTTCCACACCGAATATCCAAGCCCCCAGACGAGCTCAATGGGCGTCTCGGCCCCCTCTGACGAGATGATTTGCTGAAGGGCGAACAGTTTGTTGTACACGGCAATGGCTTTGCGGCGTGGCTTTTCTGCGGCGGCCCAGGGCTCCCACTGGTTTTCAACGTACCAGTCGAAATGCTCTTTGATTTCAGGATGGTCACTTAGCTGTTCACGCAAGACCTCTTTTTTGGCCTCGAACAGCACAAGTTCAGATTTGATGTCAGGTGATTTTTCTGGCGATTTGGGCAGAGTGGCCCACGGACGAAGCCGTTCACCAGGGTCTGGGGCGCCAATTTCCTGCAGACGGGGAACCTTGAGCCAAACGTCATCGCCTTCGACCTGAACGTTGAACCGAATTTCGGGAAGACCTTTGAGTTCCTGCTGATACGCCACAAAGAACTCTGTGGGCACCGTGAAAGAAGGCTTTTTCTTCAGTTTTTCGACTTCTTCAATGTATGTAAGAAGGTCAATTACAAGTGATGTTGCCGCAGCCAAGACCTACTCCCTTAGTCGTTTTGACCTGTTTGTGCTCATTCTATGCAACATCTGTCGTATCTAATCAGCGTTGCGGCACAGTGGTTGGCCGGCACCCAAAATATTTCAGTTGAGTTGCCAGTAAGCTGCCTTTCGCCAATACCCGCTCCCGCTGCGATGCTGTCCCAGACTTTTCAACCGCCAAAGTCGGCAATATGATTCAGTCGAGGTGAAATGAAGGGCGGCTTTGTGGCACTCCACCGTCAATCCGGCGAACCTTGCTTGACGGGTTAAACGGCCGGTATCGGGCAGGCATTTCGATAAGCCGAAATCCATGAACGGCGGCTGTATGGTTGCCTGTTTTTAGCAAAATTCTTACGGCAAGTTTGCGATGACCATTTTGAGACGATGGCCGGCCTTTGGCCATCAACCCGTCTTCTCGCTCGCGATACGAGGTATGGTCCATTTCAGAATGGTCTGTTTCAAGCCCTTGAGGTTATCCACACTGCCATAGACCGCGGCCAGACTGCCCACCGAGGACTCCAGGCTGCGACACGCATCTTCAATCCAGGCGGCTAAGGGCAGGTTGTCGGCATCA
>JBASJO010000315.1:0-3818 GCA_049655365.1 Rhodoferax sp.
CAAGTGCTGTTTGCGTTTAGGCGCCACTTAAAGAGCGATTACAGCGTGCAGGCGTTTTCTTCGCGGGTCGGTGCCAGGATTTCTAGGGAATCCTTCGGTCCTGGCACGGTCGGTCCGAGCGCGATGAAGTCCCACTTGTCCTTGGCCTTGCCCTTTGGTTTGGCTGTGACGGTGTACATTTCCTGCATTAACTGATGGTCCCAGTCGCGGAAATAGCCTTTGCGCGACTTGAGAATGTCAAATTGCGCGCCCTTCTCAAAGTAGTCGATCAGCTTGGCCGAATCGGTTGACTTGGTCTCAGCCATCGCCTGCACCATGGACTTGAGTGCGACGTACTCACCCCATGCCTGGTTCTCTGGCGGTTTGCCATATTTCTTGCTGAATGCTGCGACAAACGCCTTAGAACTAGGCGTATTTACATCGTGATGCCAGATCATCGGCCAGGTGCCAGCGAAGTTGTCGGCACCCGCGCCCCATGCGACAGCCGTATCAAAGCCGAAACCGGCGATTGGATAAGGCAGGCCGAATTCGGCGTACTGCTTGATGAAATTAGTGATCTGATTGCCGGCCAGATTGGAGATCACCAGATCGGGCTTGGCTTGGCGGATTTTCAGCAGATAAGGGCTGAAATCTGTGGCATCGGTCGCAACCAGTTCGTCCTGGACGAAGCTGCCGCCATTGGCATTGACGAACAATTTTGCAACGCGCAGCAAATCATGGCCGAATGCATAGTCGGCGGTCAGGCCGAACAGCTTTTTGCCCTTGATCATGTTGTCGCGCAACAGCGCCTGTCCGCAAGCCTTGACATAAGTGGTGTTGGCGCCTTCGACATGGAACATGTACTTATTGCAGCCTTTTCCGCGCAACTCGTCGGAATTGCAGCCAGTATTCACAAAGATGCGCTGATTGCGTCCAGCCACCTGTGCAATCGCCAAACCGGACGCCGAAGATATTTCGCCAATCAGCACCGCCACACCATCCCGTTCGAACAAGCGTTGCGCCTTGGATGAAGCAGTGGCAGGATTGACCGAGTCTTCCGAAATCAGCTCCAGTTGCCTACCCAAAACGCCACCGGCCCGGTTGACTTCTTCCACCGCCATGGTGATGCTCATGACCGCATATTCGCCCAGCGGGCCGAGAAACCCGGTAAGCGGCGTCAGGTGTCCGATCTTGATCTTGTCGGACTGTGCATGGATGATCGCCGGAAAACCCATGGTCCCCAAGGCTGCTAACCCCGCCATGGCGGCTGAACCTGTAATCAAGCGACGCCTTTCCGGCGAGGTCGTGTCGATTTCCTTGGCGCGTCCTGCTTGATGTGTGCTCAGGTCGGTGTACTGGTCAATGCTGTTTGTCATCGTCTTGTCTCCTGTTGTTGAGCCGTCGTTATGCGGCGAAGTAGTCGCAACCTGAAGTGCTCCGGTTCTGGCCAGCTAACCTGTCTGCTTTGCCATGCATCGAGCGGCACTCCATGCCATCTGCCAAGTGAGGCCACTGCAGTAACGACGGTCTAAGCGCCGAAACCGCCCCCTTTACGCCCTGTCAGATGTGATCAAGTATATGTAATCAACGATTTTATGTAGAGCGGTTTTGCTATAATATTAAGCAAATCAAGGGAAAACACCTAGAAATGGATACTGCGATGAAGCAACAGAAGATGCAACACAAAAGCGGGGCGACGGCAATTTGGAGATGCCGCGCTCAGTGGATTCGCACAGCGAGAACTGTTCAATGAAAGACCTTTTTCTTGCGGCCTCCATGAAAAAGATGCACCCCATCGTGCATCTCACCTTGTCCGCCAAGGTGTATCAGGATCTACGGGAACTGATCATTTCTGGACAATTGCAACCTGGTGCTCGCCTGACGCTGGCGGGCATGGCCAGCGCTTTAGGAACCAGTTCGATGCCGGTGCGGGAAGCCATCAATAAGCTGGCGGCCGACGACGCACTGGAAATTCTGCCGAACAAATCGGTACGAGTTCCTGTAATGACGAAGACTAGGTTCCAGGAACTGGTCACCATTCGACTCGCAGTGGAAGGACTGGCAATAGAAACGGCCGCCAGACTGATTACGGCCGACCAGTTGGCCCACCTCACGGAACTGGAATACGCGTTCCGGACCGAGCTACAACAGCCCATACCTGATGTCAATAGAATCATTTATGTCAACAAACAATTCCATTTCGGGGCATATGAGGCGGCGGGTATGCCGACGCTTTGTAATCTGATCGAGGGGTTGTGGCTGCGCATTGGTCCGGTACTGAATCTGGACCTCCGCAACGGATCGAGCCGACTGGCGAACCCACCTTCGGTTCGGGCGCATCGCGCCATGCTGGATGCCTTGCGTGCGCACGATGGCCTGGCCGCCAAGCAGGCCCTGACCATGGACATTCAGTGCGCGGCCGATGTCATTCTTTCTGGCACTGGCCTAAAAACAGACTGAACCAGCTTTGCGAATTCAACATCGCCAGCCAATGCGTGGAAATCTTGGACAGGAGTGACCCCGATCTGGACTTGATTGTTCTCGATAAGACGCAGGACATGCAACTCGAATGGGTTTGGACAACCTATTTACTCCCGACACTGGCAGTATTTTTTAAGACAAGATCATATTGCGTGCGTAAAATCCACTTCAACACAGCCGCCACGCCTCTTAACAATGCGCAACCTTGGCGGCTTTTTTGGTTTTGTCGCAATCAGCGCTGCTAACCGAAATGCGTTGGTCATGTGTCTACATACCGCAGCATTGAATCAATTGCAAATGGTTGGACGCTCACGTCACAGAAGTCCGTTGATGAAATTGGGCTTGATTCCATGATTCGGTTGTCAATATTTCCTTCAAAACCACCACCGCATCCCACACATCCACAAACCGGGTGTACAGCGGCGTGAATCCAAAGCGCATGATCCGTGGCTCACGGTAGTCGGGAATCACACCGCGCTGAATCAAAGCCTGCACCACGGCAAAACCATGCGGGTGTTCATAGCTCACCTGACTGCCGCGCAGCGCCGGGTTGGTCGGGGTGATCAACGTCAGCGGGTAGTCGCTGCATTCCTGCTTCATCAAGTCCATGAAGAGTGACGTCAAAGCCAGCGACTTTTCGCGCAACGCTGCCATGGTGGTGAGGCCAAAGATGTCCAGCCCACACGCCACCATGGCCAGCGATGTAATGGGCTGCGTGCCACACAGGTAGCGGGAAATGCCTTGTTGGGGCTGGTAGCCGGGCTCCATGGCAAACGGGTGGGCATAACCCCACCAGCCCGAAAGCGGTTGCGAGAAGGCATTTTGGTGCTTGGCGTTGACCCACAGGAAAGCCGGCGAGCCAGGGCCACCGTTGAGGTATTTGTAGGTGCAGCCTACCGCGTAGTCGGCCTTCGCAGCATTCAAATCCACCACGACAGCACCGGCCGAGTGGGCCAGATCCCACACGGTCAGCGCGCCGTACTGGTGCGCCAGGGCCGTGGCCGATGCCATGTCGTACATGTAGCCCGTCTGGTAATTCACATGGGTGAGCATCACCACGGCCACATCGTCGCCCAGGGCTGCTGCAAGCTCTTCGGGAGAATCAATCAGGCGCAACTGGTAGGCTGGTGCGCCGTGAGCGTGCAGTTGCTCGATCAGGCCTTGGGCGATGTACAGGTCAGTGGGGAAGTTGCGACGCTCTGAAACAATGACCCGTTTGGTCGGAGCATTCGCGTCTTGCTGACGCAGAGCGGCGGCCAGCACCTTGAACAAGTTGATCGACGTCGTGTCGGTCACCACCACCTCCCCCTCCTGCGCCCCCACCAGCATGGCCAATTGGTTTCCCAGGCGCTGCGGCA
>JBASJO010000316.1:0-3562 GCA_049655365.1 Rhodoferax sp.
AATGATTCATAACGCACGGTGTTGCCCTTGCGCAGCAGATGCCCGTGCGTGACATAGTCGCGCGTGGCCGGAAAGGCAATGCCGGTCAGGGTGAAGAGCTGGTTCAGGTTGTCCCCGCTGAGTGCCAGTTGCATGTCGATGGCGGCTAACTTGAGCAGGCTGGTGATGTGGCCCTCGGCGCGAACATGGGTGTGCCCCAGGGTCGCGTCCACCGTCAGGCCATAAGGCGTGCTGTCGTCGCGCAGGGCCAGCACCGAGTCACCCGTGCCTTTGGCGACCAGCGGCAGGCCCTGGTACTTGCCTTTGGCGCTGAAGGACACACCAGGTGTTGCGTCGTCATCGGCGCGCCTGGCCAGGCTGGAGAGCTCGGCGCGCAGGCTGGTCTGGCTGGCCACGTCATCAAAGCCGATCACGCCCTGATCCAGGGTGAAGCGGTCGATGTCGATGCGCGCGTTCTCGTCCTGCTGCTGGCGGTCGAGCAGCCAGGTCTTGCGGCCATCGCGGTGGCGCTCCAGAAAAACCAGTGGCTTGACCAGGTGCAGGTCAGATACCACCAGGCGTTTGGCGAGCAAATGCGGCAGGTTGATGCTGAGGGCCACTTCGTCGGCCTTGAGCATGTTGGCTTGCGCTGCCCAGGCCGGGTTGGCAAAAGTGACCTGGGCGGCTTGCAGGCGCGGCCAGGGCCAGCCCAGGTGCACGCTCAGGTCGCCCTGGATCGACAGCACCCGGCCGGTCTGGGCCAGCACCTGGCGCTCCAGCGGTGCCCGTAACCAGTTCCAGCCAAACAAGGCGACGAACAGGACCGCAACGATGACGATAGCCAGCACGGCACTGGCCAGCCATTTGAGCGTACGCAGCAGGATCATGGGGAGGGTTTGCAAAGGGAGAGCCGCAGGTTGGAGTGATGAAGGGCGAGCATCAAGCCTAATGGGTCCGAGGCGTGTGTTCAGTGCGCTGACGCACCGACCCAACCATCATAGGGCACGATGATGTGTTTTTTAACCCTTGGAGAAAACTGCAATGAAACACACAAACCTGCTTCGATCTTTGATGCTGTCGCTGGCACTGGCTGGGGGCACCACGGCCTTTGCCCAGATCAGCTTCAATATTGTGGTGGCACCGCCTGCGCCGCTTTATGAGGCGACCCCCATGATGGCACCGGGCCAGACCTGGGCACCGGGCTACTGGGCCTGGAGCAACGGTCAACATGTCTGGGTGCGCGGGCGCACCATGATGCAACGCGATGGCTACCTCTGGGTGCCTGACCGTTGGGTGCAGCAGGGCGGCAGCTATGTCCGCCAGCCGGGCCGTTGGGAGCGCAGCCTGGAGGCCAAGCCACCCAAGTACAAAAAGATGAAAAAACTCAAACATGACAACGGTCGCCGTAACAACGGTAAGGGCAACTAGAAAATAAGAAGCCCCGTGATCCGATAGGCAGATCCGGGGCGACAAGCTTTTTGGCCAGGCTCAGGCGCAGGTCAAATTCACCACTATTTCTTGCGGAACCACGCGGGCGTGGTCTTAGCTCCGTTGTTCACGAGACAGTGGTGCACGATGCGTTTTGATCAGGGCCGAACGACGATTTCGTTACGGACAGACTTCACGCCGTTGACACCGCGGGCAATGTTTTCAGCAGCGCTTTTCTCCGTCAGGCTTTTGGCAAAGCCAGACAGCATTACGGTGCCGTTCAGGGTTTCAACGCTGATGGACGTGGCACTGACCAGCTTGCTCTCGGCCATGCGGGCCTTGATCAGGGTGGTGATGCCGGTGTCATCCACATAAGCGCCAACAGTTTCCTGGCCGCGACTGACGGCACAGCCCGCGGTGGTGAGCAGGGCGGCAGCCATCATGGCGGCGACGAGAGTGGTTCGAATTTGCATATAAATCTCCATGGGGTATTGATGGTGTAAGCCCCACCACCTCTGGGCGAAACGCCGGGCCTGTCCCGGTCGATGGCTTGACTGTAAGATTTGGACATCTTGGCGTCGGTGCGCTGGCGCACTTAAGGTCGATCAACGTGCGCTGAGCAAACCTGGCCTGAATGGTGTAACGTCAATGGCCGGGTTGAACCTGTGAAACTTTGAATCAGTGCAAAACGTGGAGGAGATTTTCATGGCCTTGTTTGTGATCGAACGCAATTTCGCCGAGCAGTTGGCGCTCAGCAACGATGACGTGCGACTGGTAAAGGAGATCAACGGCGACGTTGGCGTGCACTGGCTGTTCTCTTTTTTGTCGGCCGACAAAAAGAAGACTTATTGCCTGTACGAGGCCTCCAACGCCGAGGCCATCCGTGAAGCCGCACGTCGTGCCGGATTGCCAGCCGACCAGATTGTCGAGGTCAGCGAATTGCGTCCGGAAGCCTTCACCTGAATGCTGAAGTCGATGGCCATGGACCACGCGCACGGGTTCATCGGCCGGCAGCGCGAACTCGACGCCTTGGAGGCGGTGCTGGCGCGTGCCCTTGCCGGGCAAGCTGGAGTTGTGTTGCTTGCCGGGGAGCCCGGTATTGGCAAGACCCGCACCGCGCAACAGATGGTCGAACATGCCGGACGGCTGAATGTCATGGCGCTTTGGGGTCGCTGCCCTGAAGAGCCGGGCGCGCCCCCGTATTGGCCGTGGCTGCAGATGATTCGCCGCTACGTCGCGCTGCAGGATGAGAGCGTGCTGGGCGAGGTGCTTGGCCCTGCCGCTGGGTATGTGGCTGCGCTCGACCCCGAGCAGCTGGGCCGTCTCGACATTGGCCGACCTGTGCCGCAGGAGTCCGACGCGGCCAAGGCGCGGTTTCGCTTCTTCGATGCCATCGCGGGCTTCTGGCGGCGCGCAGCGGCCCGTCAGCCGGTGTTGCTGGTGATCGACGACCTGCATCGGGCTGATGTGCCGTCCTTGCGCCTGCTCGAATTCATTTTGGCCGAGGCGCAGTCCAGCCGCCTGATGTTGCTTGGCACGTACCGCGACTCGGAGGTGGCACGGCAACACCCGCTGTCGGACACCTTGGCGGAGTTGCCCCGTCATACTTCAGTTCAACGTTTTCTGCTGGGTGGTTTCAGCCCGGCCGAGACCGCCCGGTTTGTCAGCACGATCGTCCCGGCCGCCTCGGCCGAGCTGGCCGCCGCGCTGCACGAACAAACCGAAGGCCACCCCCTGTTCCTGACGGAACTGGTGCTTGACCGCAATCAGGTCCGTGCGCCAGGCGGCAAACAGGCTGGTGTTGGCGCGCAGGCGGTTCCGTCAGGGGTGCGCGAAGCCATTGGCGTTCGCTTGAACCGGCTGAGCCCAGCCTGCCTGCGCGTGCTCCAGCATGCGGCAGTTTTTGGACGCGAGTTCCGACTCGACCTGCTGGCACGGGTGCTGGGTGATGTGGCCGAAGATGACTGTATGGCCGCTCTTAATGAGGCCCGGGCCGCCAGCCTGATCGACGCGCTGGCAGAGCCAGGCAGCTACCAGTTTGCGCACGCACTGGTACGCGACACCTTGTACGACGAGTTGCCAGCGGCACAACGGTCGCGCTGGCACCAAAGCATCGGGCAGGTCTTTGAGCTGGCGTACCAGGGCGACCTCACTC
>JBASJO010000317.1:0-2860 GCA_049655365.1 Rhodoferax sp.
TTTTCCATCAAAATGGGCAGGCTGATGTGGTCGGAGTACTTGTTGATGATGCCCTTGACTTTCCAGGCGCTCGCGTAATCCATCGAATCGTCGCGCAGGTGCAAAATCACGCTGGTGCCGCGCTCGGCACGGGTGATGTTTTCCACCTCGAAGTCGCCGGCGCCACCGCTGATCCAGCGCACGCCTTCCTCGGCTTTCATGCCGGCGCGGCGTGATTCGACGGTGATCTTGTCGGCCACGATAAAGCCTGAATAAAAGCCCACACCGAACTGGCCGATGAGTTGCGAGTCGGCTTTTTGGTCGCCGCTGAGCTTGCTCACAAAGTCCTTGGTGCCGCTCTTGGCAATGGTGCCGAGGTGGTCGATGGCTTCCTGCGTGCTCATGCCGATGCCGTTGTCGGTGATGGTGAGCGTCTTGGCGTCCTTGTCAAAGCTGACCTTGACCTTGAGCTCGCTGTCGTTTTCGTACAGGCCGCCGTCGTTGATGGCTTCAAAGCGCAGTTTGTCGCAGGCGTCCGACGCGTTGGAAATCAGCTCGCGCAGGAAAATTTCCTTGTTGGAGTACAGCGAGTGGGTCACGAGGTGCAACAGTTGCGCGACTTCGGCCTGGAAGGAAAGGGTTTGTTTGGTCATGGGAGGTGCTTGGTTTCAAAAAAATGGGTCATTGCCTGACAGCATCAGGCTTTCTGAGAAGCTGCTAGGTAGGGGCGAATGCGGCGGTTTCAAGGGGGGCGACAAATAGAATCGTCATGGCGATAACCAGGTCATCAGTTGCTGCGCCACCGCCGGGCTGCTGAGCAGGGCCAGGTGGCTGGTGCGGTAGACAATGAATTGGTTTTTGGCGGCAAAGTGCAGACAGCGCTTTGGGTCGTCATGTTGGCCCAGCGCGCTGTGCAGCGGCACCAGGCCGTCACCCAGCAACCGGTCAGCCAGCGCGCTGCGCTTGGCGGCGGTGGTCGCGGCCACGGCAAAACAGGCCACACCCGCGGGCCAGGGCAGTGGGACGCGGCCGTCGGGTTGGCGCCGAAACCGGTCATGGCCCTGCCAGTCGGCGTCCAGCACATGGCCATAACGCAGGTCAGTGATGCCCGCACTGCGCAGTTGGCCGAGCTTGGCCAGCGGGCGACTGTAGGGGGTGCTGCCCAGAATGGCATCAATCCAGTTGCCGGCCCGTTCCAGCGGCGAGCCGTGGTGCGGCGTACCCAGAAAGACGATGTTTTTTAGCGCGTCAGGCCACCGCATGCCCGACTGGCTGGCGGAAACCAGCGCGCTGCGCGTGACCAGCCCGCCCATGCTGTGTGACAGCACGCTGAGTTCGGTCACGGGCACCGGCCAGCCGCGCACCAGGTCTTCGAGCTGCTGCGCCAGCAAGTGGCCGTTTTCCGACACATGCAGGCCGGAGTTGTAGCGCACATAAACCGGGGTATAGCCCAGGGCGGTGGCCAGCGTTTCGGCGTGGTTCACGGGCTGGCCGGTATGCTGGCTGGTCCATTGCCGCTCGTTCATGCACAGGCCGTGGATGACAAGCAGCAGCTTGCCGGTGACGTGTGTGTTTTGAAAACGCAGCGTCATCGGTGTCGCCAGCGGATTGCCGGCCGCCTGCAGCCGGTCGCCCATGACCCCGTTGAGGGCCGCCAGCATGGCCGCGCGTTCCAGCGACTCCTCGCCTTGGGCCTCAAGACGCTGCAGCACCGGCTCCAACCGTGTCAGGGCTGCGCTCAGACCTTGTCCAACGCGCTGCGTGAGCCCGTTGATGCTTTGGTAAATCAGCCCGGTCAGGCCGCGTGCCTGCTCTGGGGTGGCGCCGCTGGGTGCGCCCAGGGTACGCCAGACCGACTGGTGCACGCCTTCGGCCATGCGCGTCACGGCTGCGGTGGCATCGGTGGCCAGCAGCGTGACGGCGCGCAGGTCGGAGGCGCGCCAATGCGGGCCGGGCTTGTCAGAAGTGCTCATGCGGCGCCAGGTAGCGCCATTGGCCGACCGGCAGATTGCCCAGCATGACCTTGCCGATGCGCACGCGTTTCAGGCCCACCACCTTCAAGCCCACCTGTTCGCACATGCGGCGGATCTGGCGCTTTTTGCCCTCGGTCAGGACAAAGCGCAGTTGTTCGGGGTTTTGCCATTCGACCTTGGCGCGTTGTAAAGGCTGGCCATCCAGGCTCAGGCCGTGGCGTAACAGCGCCAGCTTGTCAGCGGGAAAAACCGACTGCACGTCCTGGCTCACCGGGTCATCGTCGTCAATGCGGCTGAGCTGGGTGATCTGAGCAGGTTGCGCCGGTCGGGGTGCTGCGGCGTAAGTGGCGGCCGCCGAGTTGGCCGCCGCGGTATTGAGCACCCCGGTGTACATCACGCGCACCAGGTATTCCTTTTCCATCACGGCGTCTTCGCCAATCAGCTGGCGCGCCACCCGGCCGTCTTGCGTCAGCACCAGCAGGCCGGTGGAGTCGATGTCGAGTCTTCCCGCGGGCACCAGGCTTTTGAGCTGGCTGGGGTGAAAGAAAAAGCGCGCGTTGTCCTCAGTCCAGCGGTTTTGCGGCTGCACCAGGGTAATGGCGGGCTCATGCCCGTCTTCGGCCTGGCCGCTGACCAGGCCGAGCGGTTTGTTGATCAGCACCGTGACCTGTTTGGCCTGCGCTCCCGTGGCTTGTTTGTCGATCTCGATGCGCACATCGGGCGTCACCTGCATGCCCATTTCTGCCACCCGGCCATTGACCTTGACCCAGCCCTTGCCAATCCATTCGTCGGCCTCGCGGCGGGATGCCATGCCAAGCTCGGCCATGCGCTTGTTCAGGCGCAGCGTGCCGCCCGCGCCATGGGCCGCGGTATTGCTTTGCCCGGCGGGAATGGGGGCTTTCGCCGGT
>JBASJO010000318.1:0-3469 GCA_049655365.1 Rhodoferax sp.
ACGCGCGAGCTGCTTTACACCGGCATGACGCGGGCCAAAACGCGGCTGACGCTGGTCGTGCCGCAGGCGCAGGTGCTATGGCACGCGGTGGCGGTCCAGGTGCTGCGCAGCGGCGGGCTGGCTGATCTGTGAATCGCATGAAGTCAGCGGCGTTATGCCGCACACAGGGGATTTCCGAGAGGCTCTTGGTTTTCGGTGTCTGTTGACGACCACTTCCGGTCGGTGGCGATGGGCTGCTTCCTGGCCTCTCAGCTGGAAGAGCCCGCGTCGTAGGCTACCGCGAGGCCATCACGATAAGGTGGCCATGCAGCGCTGAGCTACGGCCATGGACCTCGCGGTGACATGGCTTTTCTCTTGCTGAAGGGCCAGCCAGCGCATCAGTCCGGGGACCACCGCCTGTCCAACATTCGGTGCTCACTCCACCCATCAGTGGTATCCTCATCGGCATGGTGCCTGCCCTGTTTTGCAGGAGATTGGTATTCCATGAGCCTCAAACAAAATATCCAATTCTGTACCAGCAAGGACGGTGTGCGGTTGGCCGTCGCATCGACCGGCAGCGGCCCGCCCTTGGTGCGCGTGTTCAATTGGCTGACGGATGTCGAGAAGGACCTGACCAGCGTGGTGAACCGGCACTGGATCACCGAACTCAGCCGTGACTATGGCTACGTGCGATACGACTCCCGTGGCTGCGGCTTTTCCGACCGCAACATCGAGCGCATGTCCTTGGACGCCTGGGTTGAGGACCTGGAAGCGGTCATCGACGCGATGCAGCTGGAGCGGGTGCCGTTGCTGGGCATCTCGCAGGGCGCTGCAGTGGCGATCACCTATGCGGTGCGCCATCCGGAACGGGTCAGTCAACTCGTGCTCTATGGCGGATTCGCTCGCGGCCTGCTCGTACGCGACTCTTCGCCGCAGGCTGTCGAATGGACCCAGGGCCTGCTGAAGGCAGCAGAAATCGGCTGGGGCGCCGACGACCCCAATTTCCGTCAGGTCTTCGTCCACCGCATGTTCCGTGAGGCCACCATCGAACAGTTGCGCGCGTTCGACGAGGCTCAGCGCCACACGATTTCCGGTGTCAACGCCGCGCGCTTTCTGAAGGTCGGCTTCGACGTCGATATCCAGGATCTGGCGCGCCAGGTGCGTTGTCCGGTGCTGGTGGCACACACCCGGGACGATCAGTTGGCGCCGTTCAGCGAAGGCTTGCTGCTGGCCTCGCTGATCCCGGATGCCCGGTTCGTGGCGCTGGATGGCAGCAACCACATTCCGTGGGAGTCCGACCCGGCGTGGCCGCAGTTTCTGGCGGAGCTTCGTGCGTTTCTGCCGGCTGTTCCCTCGGGGCGGCCGCGCACGGCCGATGCGGCAGCCGCGCCCAGCATCCTGACACCCCGGCAACTCCAGATCCTGCAGGCTGTGGCGCAGGGCCAGACCGCCAAGCAGATTGCCCGCACCTTGGACCTGAGTCCGCGAACCGTCGAGATGCATGTCGCCCGCGTCCTGGCGACCTTGCAATGCAGCAGTCGGGCCGAGGCCGTGCACAAGGCCAACGAGGCTGGCTTGCTGGCCTGAAACCGTCTGCTGCGGCAGGCGCTACTACCGTAATCGTTGGGCTTGATGGCAGTAATTCAACGACTGTCGCTGTCTCTTGGCGACCGCGACACTGCTGTCGTGCCGCCGAATTAGTCAGCAAACCGGAGGGTCCGTTCAGCATCGGAGCACACACTTCTGAGCCCTGTTTCCACTGGCTCGAGTTTGATCAACCACGAAAGAAAATTATGAAACGTACATCAGTGTTCACATGGATTTCCGGCGCGACACTCGCGTTTTCCCTGGCAGGCACGGCGTTGGCTGCGATCCGGGAAGAAGCCGTCACCTACAAGGATGGCGATACCGTATTAAAGGGCTTCATCGTCTATGACGACGCCAGCGCGGCGAAGCGCCCCGGCATCATCATTGTGCCGACATGGTGGGGCATCAACAAGCACATGCACGACGAGGCGCGCATGTACGCCAGCGAGGGCTACACGGCGTTCATTGCCGACATGATTGGCGAAGGCCAGAGCCCGGACCACCCCAAGGAGGCAGGCCCACTGATGATGCACATGCGCAAGAGCCCCGCGGCGATGCTTTCGCGCTTCAATGCCGCGAAGGGCGAGCTTTTGAAGCAGATGACCGTGGATGCATCAAGAATCGGCGCTGCCGGTTATTCGGTGGGCGGCGCGTTTGCGCTTGACGCGGCCCGTGCGGGTTCCGACCTCAAAGGCGTCGCGGGGTTTTACGTGGGCATGCTCCCGAGCACGTTGACGCCAGCCGATGCCGGAAAGATCACATCCAAACTTCTGATCATGAATGGCGGCGCCGATCCGCTGATCAAGTCGGACGCCGTCGATGCGTTCAAGAAGGAGATGACCGACGCCAACGTCGATCTTCATTACGTCAGCTACCCAGGTGCGCGGCATTCGTACACCGACCCGGACGCCACCGAGAAGGGCAAGCAGTTCAACATTCCCTTCGCGTATGACGCCGAAGCGACGTCGCAGTCCAGGGCAGAGGCATTGAAGTTCTTCAGCGCAGTTTTCAAATAAGACGTCTCCCTAGGAGTCTGGGGGGGCATCCGGCAGAGCAGGCCCGGTCCAGGCCGAGCTGCAGCGCGGCGATTTCGTCGCGGCGCGCAAAGCGGTCGTCGCCCAGGTACCAGGTGCCTTGTCCCAGGGTGCTGACCTGCTCCCCGCAGGCAGGCGCACCGTCTTCATGCCGCGAACTGCGCCGCCACGTGGTCGGCCACCTGCTGGTCTTCGGCCGAGGTCAGGCCGCTGACGCCGATGGCCCCACGCAGCACGCCATCCTTGTCCTTCAGCGGCGTGCCGCCGGGCATGGCGGTGAGGGCGGGATCGCAGAAGTAGCCGATCTCGATGCCCTCGTTGTGCAGCCGGGTCAGCACGGCCTGGGTGGTGATGCCCATGCGCGCGGCTGAATAAGCCTTACCCTGCGAGATGGCCACCGAGCGCACCGGCGCGCCCTCCATGCGGACGAAGGCCACGAGCAGGCCGGTGGCGTCGCAGACCGAGACGCAGATCGGGCGCTTGAATTCCTGCGTGGCGCGCGCCAGGGCCTGGTCAAGCAACTGGCGGGCAAGGTCAAGGGTGAGAGCGGACATGGGATGGTTTCTTTCTGCGTGTGGGTTGGAAGCTAAATTTTAGGCGCCTTGGGCTCATTCCTGGGTGGAAATACACGCGCCGTTCAGGCTCATCCCTCATTGGACAAGGCTCAGTCTCCATGAAGCAGCTCCACTCTCGCCATAATGCTGTTGCACTTCAGACTTGAATCCGCCATTCCACAAGGACCCCCCATGCTTCCAGGCATCAAACAATTCGATTTGAGCGAACGCACCGCCATCGTGGCGGGCGGCTCCAAAGGACTGGGCGAGGCCATGGCCGAGGGTCTGGCTTCAGCCGGTGCCAACCTCGTGATC
>JBASJO010000319.1:0-3486 GCA_049655365.1 Rhodoferax sp.
GCCGTAGGTGATGTCCACCAGTAGATTGACGGCCATGACGATCAGGCCGAGCAGCAAAATGCCGCCCTGCAGCACCGGGTAGTCGCGCCGGCTGATGGCTTCGATCAGCCACTTGCCCACGCCAGGCCACGAGAAGATGGTTTCGGTCAGGATGGCGCCCGTGAACAGGACGCCCACCTGCAGGCCAATCACGGTGATCACCGGAATCAGCGCGTTGCGCAAGGCATGCACGGCCACCACGCGCAAGTTGGGCAGTCCCTTGGCGCGGGCGGTGCGAATGTAGTCTTCACCGAGCACCTCCAGCATGGCCGAGCGCGTCATGCGGGCAATCACCGCCAGCGGGTTGGTGCCCAGCACGATGGTCGGCAGGATCAGGTGCGTGGCGGCCGACCAGAAGGCGTCCATGTCGCCGGCCAGCCAGGTGTCGATCAGTAGGAAGCCGGTGACTGGTTCAATGTAGTACATCACCGAAATGCGCCCGGACACCGGGGTCAGGTCGAGCTGCACCGAGAACAGCAAAATCAGCAGTAGCCCCCACCAGAAGATCGGCATCGAGTAGCCGGTCAGCGACACGCCCATGACGCCGTGGTCCAGAATGGTGTTGCGCTTGACCGCCGCCAGAATGCCGGCCGGGATACCGATGATTAGTGCGAACAAAATGGCGCACAGGGCCAGTTCGATGGTGGCCGGAAACAGTGCCAGAAATTCGTTGAGCACGGGCTCGTGGGTGATGATGGACTTGCCCAGGTCGCCCTGCAGCACGCGGCCAATGTAGATGCCGTATTGCACCAGCACCGGGCGGTCCAGGCCGTAGGCCTTGAGCAGTTCGGCATGGCGTGCCGGATCGATACCGCGCTCGCCGGCCAGCGTTTCGATGGGGTCGCCCGGCACCATCCGGATCAAAAAGAACGCGACCAGCGTCATGCCGATGAAGGTGGGAATGATCAGGCTGAAACGGGTCAGTAGGAAACGAAGCATCGGTGAGCAACTTTTGGTGTTGGTCAGGATGATGCCACAACAAAAAGGCCGACTTGCGTCGGCCTCTGAAAACGGATGTTAAATGCTTATTTCAAATGCTTGCCAATCAGGCCGGCCATTTCGAACATGGTGACCTGTGCCTTGCCAAACACTTCTTTCAGTTTGGCGTCGGCGTTGATCAGGCGTTTGTTGATGGCGTCCTGCAGCTTGTTGTTCTTGATGTAGACCCACAGTTGCTTGACCACCTCGGTGCGTGGCAGCGGCTTGCCACCAACAATGGCAGCCAATGCAGCGCTGGGTGTCATGGCTTTCATGAAAGCGGCATTGACAGTGCGTTTGGCAGCGGGGGCTTTTTTGGCAGCGACCTTCTTGGCGGGAGCAGCTTTTTTGGCTGGCGCGGCTGCTTTTTTGGCAGGAGCCGGAGCCTTCTTGGCGGGCGCAGCGGCCTTGGCGGCTACTTTTTTAGCGGGCGCCGCTGCTTTTGCCGGAGCTGCTTTTTTAGCCGGAGCGGCTTTGGTGACTGGAGCAGCTTTTTTAGCCGTTGCTTTCTTTGCAGTTGCCATGAGAAGGTCCTTTTCGTAGTTGATCAAATACCAGCAAAAGAAAGATCGGCTGGTTGGAGTCGAATCCTACTGGAGAAAGCTGCGCTTTCATAGGGGGAAGACGCTAATTCTGCTGGGAAAAAGTCATTTATGTTGCGTTTTTTGCCGATTTACAATTTCCGAAACCGATCATCCCAGCCAGGATCATTTTGATGAACCCTTCTTTTGCCACTTGTGATTTGTGGGACGCCCATAAAAATGCCGCACCCGAGGTGTTCAGGGTGTTGCCCCCGGTGTTGCGGGACTTTGGTGCGCGCCGTGTTTTTTGCGGTCCGGTGGTCACCGTCAAATGTTATGAGGACAACTCGCTGGTCAAGGCCGCGGTGGAGTCGGCCGGCTTTGAGGAAACCCCTGACGGGCGCATCGGCAAGGTGCTGGTGGTGGATGGCGCGGGCTCACTGCGCCGCGCCCTGCTGGGCGGCAACCTGGGCGCGGCCGCGGCCCGAAACGGCTGGGCCGGGGTGGTGATCGACGGTTGTGTGCGCGACGTGGCGGAGCTGGCCGTGCTGGACGTGGGCATTCGCGCGCTGGCCAGCATTCCGATGGCGACCGAAAGAAAAAACCAGGGCTTGCAGAATCTGGCCGTGCAGATTCAGGGCGTCTGGGTGCACCCGGGCGACTGGCTGTATGCCGATGCCGATGGCATCGTGATCAGCGCGACCCGTCTGCTGTAACGCGCCCCGGCAGGGTGGCCAGCAGCACGCCGGCCAGGCACAGGGCAAACGCAAACAGTTCCAGTCCACTCAGGCTTTCACCCAAAAAGAGTACGCCTACCAGCGCCGCGGAAATGGGCAGCATGACGGTGAACACGCCGGCGCGCGCTGCCGCGATGGTCTTGAGCCCGGTCATCCATAGCCACACGGTCCAGACGCTGGCGGCCAGCGCATAAAACAGCAGCAGCAGCCACATGGGCGCGGGCACGCCTGAAAAGTCAAAACCCCAGGCGGCATACACGCCAAAGGGCGTCATCAAGGCAAAGCCCCACAGGTTGATCAGCGCCGTAATGCGCTTGGGCGACAGCGAGCCGGTCAGTTTCTTGCCAATGACCGCATAGGCCGCTTCACACAGCACGGCGTCAAAGACCAGCAGGTTGCCCCACAGCGCGTTTTGTCCCGCAGGTGCTGTTTGATCAAATTTCGCCATTGAAAACAAGCCGATGCCGATCACGGCCAGCGCAATCGCAGCCCACACGCGCAAGCCGATGCGCTCACGCAGGAACAGCCAGCTCAGCAAGGCCACGGCAGTCGGTATGGTGGCCATGATGATGCCGGCCGACACCGCCGTGGTCAGACTGACGCCAAACAGCATGCAAATGGTGAAGAGAAAATTACCCAGGAACGACTCCAGAAACAACAAGCCCTTGGTGCTGCGGCTCATGGGTGCTTCGCTGGCCGGTTTGGCCAGCCAGTGTGGCATGGCCAGCACGCCAATGCCAAAGCGCAGCCAGGCCAGCAACAACACGGGAATCGCGGCCACCAGGGGTTTGCTCAAGGCAACATAACTGCCGACCAGCGACATGCTGGTGGCCAGTAACAGGTAGGCCAGCCAGGGCGGTGCAGCGGGGGGCGAATCTTGAAGGGGTGGTGTCACGTCGGGTCGAAAATTTTTTTGCGTCCTGCCTCTCGGGTTGACGCCTGCGCTGGGTGGTTCAGTGGATTGACCGATGGTAGGTGAATTGGCACCATGGAATGGCCTGAACTCCGGATAATTTGCAGTGCCGAAGCCAGACGGTTCGGTTAGCCTGCGTTCACTTCAAGGATGTGTTCATGTCAATCGGTGAATTTGCCTACGCCAACAACAGCAACCGTTTTCTGGCTGCGCCCGAGCTGGCACAGCAGCCCTTCGCCGTGGTCGGTGTGCCGTTTGACGGTGCGGTGACGAATCGGCCCGGCGCGCGTTTTGGTCC
>JBASJO010000320.1:0-2248 GCA_049655365.1 Rhodoferax sp.
GCCACCCATGCCGCAGACCAGGTCGCCAAAACAGGCCAGCAACTGGCCAGCAGCGCGCTGGAAGGCGTGCGCCACACCTCGCACCAAGTGCGCGTCAAGGCCGAGCATGCCTCTGACAACACCGTGCACTACATCCAGCACGAGCCGGTCAAGGCCATGCTGATGGCGGCCGCCACGGGGGCCGCCCTGATGGCATTGATCAGCCTGATCAGCCGTTCGCGCAGCCAGCACTAAAACCGCGTTGGTCGTCCATGCATCCCCTGCTTGAACTGCTGCTGGCACGGCCGCAATTGCTGGCCGACCATGCGCAAGCCTACGGCGCGCTTTTTACCGAGGAAATGGGCGAAGCGCGCGCTGCCCTGCAACGCTGGGCCATCTGGCGGGCCATCACCCTCTGCTGTTTGTTTTCGGCAGCCATTCTGGCGGGCATGGCCCTCATGCTGTGGGCCATGCTACCGCCCAGCCCGATGCAGGCAAGCTGGCTATTGCTGGTCACACCCATGGTGCCGCTGGTGGTGGCCGCGGTGTGCTGGCCGCTGGCGAAGAAAAATGGCACGCCCCCCTTGTTTGACCTGATGCGTGCACAAATCCGTGCCGACAAAGCCATGCTGCGCGCAGCCAGAGCACCATGAACAACACACAAACTGCCTGTGACCGCTTGACACAGTCGCGCGACCGATTGCGTCAGGCCCTGGGCCAAGGTAGCCACCCAGTGGGCGGATCGCACATCGGACTGATGGCAAAAACAGCTTTTGGCGTAGTCGCCACCCTGGCCAGAAACCGTCCCTTGGCGTCGGTTGTGGGCACCGCGTTGGTGGGTGCTCTGCTGGTGCGCACCAAGGTCTGGCGTTGGGTGCCGGTATCGGCCTTGTTGGGCGCGCTCGTGCCCCCCCTCGTCAAGGCACTCGCCGTCCGGGAAAAACCGTAATCACCATGGCCAACTTTGAACCCGCAAGCGCCAACGAGCACGCCACGACGCGGGAAAACTGGGCACTCTTGTTGCTGCTCATCGCCGTCACGGTGGCGCTGGGCAGCATCTTGCTGCCGTTTTATGCGGCCATCATGTGGGGGCTCATTTTGTCGTTGTTGTTCACCCCATTCAACCGCTGGCTGCTGTCGCGGGTCGGCCACCGGCGCACGGTGGCCGCCATCGGAACGTTGACGGTGATTGTGCTGATGGTCATTTTGCCGCTGACCCTGGTCATGGTGCTGCTGGCGCGGGAAGCCGCCTGGTTGTACCAGGGCCTGCAATCGGGCGACATCAATCCGGCGCTGTATTTCCACCGCGCTTTCAACCGACTGCCGGACTGGGTGGGCGCCATCCTTGACCGCTTTGGCCTGGTCAACTTTCCCACGCTGCAACGCCGGTTGACGGCTTCGCTGGCGCAAGGTTCGGAATTTGCCGCCACCCAGGTGTTCAACATCGGGCAAAACACCTTCGAATTTGTCATCAGCCTGGGCATTTCTCTCTACCTCGCCTTCTTTTTGATCCGTGACGGCGACAGCACCGTGCGCGCCATCGGGCGCATGATTCCGCTGGCTCCGGTGCACCGGCAAAAACTGTGGCACAAGTTTGCCACCGTGGTGCGTGCCACTGTCAAGGGCAATTTGCTGGTGGCGCTGATCCAGGGCGCCCTGGGCGGTCTGGCCTTCTGGGCCCTGGGCGTCAGCGGTGCCTTGTTGTGGGCGGTGCTGATGGCGGCTTTTTCGCTCCTGCCCGCCATTGGCGCCGCCCTCATTTGGGGGCCGGTGGCGTTTTACTTTCTGGTGACCGGAGCCCTTTGGCAGGGTCTGGCGCTGACCGCCTACGGGGTGCTGGTGATTGGCCTGGTGGACAACCTGCTACGCCCGATCCTGGTGGGCCAGGACACCCGCATGCCCGACTACGTGGTGATGATCACCACCGTGGGCGGCATGGCCATCTTCGGTATCAATGGGTTTATTTTGGGCCCGCTGATCGCGGCCATGTTCTTGTCAGCCTGGCAAATTTTTGGCGAGACGCGTTAACATTTCTTGCGCAAACGCAACGCAGTACGGTGAGCCGGCCTGCAAACTGAATGCACCATGAAGTACAAAGACTACTACGACACGCTGGGCGTACCGCGCACAGCCAGTCTGGATGACATCAAAAAGGCCTATCGCAAGCTGGCGCGTACCCACCACCCTGACCTCTCCAAGGTGCCCGACGCCGAGCTTCGCTTCAAGGACATCGGCGAAGCCTACGCCACCCTCAAGGACAGCGCCAAAC
>JBASJO010000321.1:0-1661 GCA_049655365.1 Rhodoferax sp.
TCGCGGGAAAGTGCGCCTCAATGATCTCAGGCAGTTCTTCGGCCACATAGTCCTGCATCCTGAAATGCGGCGCCCAGGGGGCCTGCGTGGCATTGACGTAGAAGCCTGCGCCCTGGCCCAGGTCGTAAGCCGGGTCGTTGGCGACCGAGTCACCGCGCGGGCTGGTGTCGGGGGCGACGACGATCAGCTGGTGGCGCGCGGCATGTTGTTGCGCGCCGGCCTTGGTGATGAAGTTCTGCTCGGTGCAGGTGAGGCCCGAGAGCCAGTACAGCACCGGGCAGAGCTGGCCTGCGAGCGCGGCTGGCGGCAGATAGATCGCAAACCGCATCTCGCAGCCCAGAGTAATGGAAGCGTGCTTCCACACTTCCTGACGCCCGCCGAAGCTGGCATGATGTTCGATGCGTTCCATGGCGGCGCTCATCCGTAGTGGACTACGGAGCGGATCGACTTGCCCTCGTGCATCAGGTCAAAGGCCTTGTTGATGTCGCTCAGCGGCATGGTGTGGGTGACGAAGGGCGCGAGCTGGATGCGGCCGGCCATCGCGTCCTCCACCATGCCGGGCAATTGCGTGCGGCCCTTGACGCCGCCAAAGGCAGAGCCCATCCACTTGCGGCCGGTCACGAGTTGGAACGGACGGGTGGAAATCTCCTGTCCCGCGCCTGCCACGCCGATGATGACGGACTGACCCCAGCCGCGGTGCGCGCACTCCAGGGCAGCGCGCATCACGTTGACGTTGCCGATGCATTCGAAGCTGTGGTCCACGCCCCAACCCGTCATCTCGATGATGACCTGCTGGATCGGCTTGTCATGGTCCTTGGGATTGACGCAATCGGTGGCGCCGAAAACGCGCGCCAGATCGAACTTGGTCGGGTTGGTGTCGATGGCGATGATGCGCCCGGCCTTGGCCAGCTTGGCGCCCTGGATCACGGCCAGGCCAATGCCGCCCATGCCGAACACGGCGACCGTGTCACCCTCTTGCACCTTGGCGGTGTTCTTGACCGCGCCCAGGCCGGTGGTCACGCCGCAGCCCAGCAGGCAGACCTGCTCCGGGTTGGCGTCGGGGTTGATCTTGGCCAGCGAGACTTCGGTCACCACGGTGTACTCGCTGAAGGTCGAGCAGCCCATGTAGTGGTAGATGGGCTGGCCCTGGTAGGAAAAGCGCGTGGTGCCGTCGGGCATCACACCCTTGCCTTGGGTGGCACGCACGGCCACGCACAGGTTGGTCTTGCCGCTCTTGCAGAACAGGCACTCGCCGCACTCGGCGGTGTAGAGCGGGATCACATGATCGCCAGGCTTGACGCTGGTGACCCCTTCACCCACTTCCACCACGATGCCTGCGCCTTCATGTCCGAGCACGGCCGGGAAGATGCCTTCGGGGTCGTCTCCCGAGAGCGTGAAGGCGTCGGTGTGACAGACACCGGTGTGCGTGATCTTGACCAGCACTTCGCCCTTTTGGGGCGGTGCCACGTCGATTTCAACGATTTGCAAGGGTTCTCCAGCCTTGAAGGCAACGGCGGCACGGGATTTCATGAATGGTCTCCGAAAAGGGCGGGGTTGAGGAAAGTTGAATGGAAATGGCCATGAATGCAAGGCCAGTCGGTGCTTGTCACTTCAAGTAGGAGCGAACCAGGCGCATGAGCTGCTCGATTTCGGACTCCATC
>JBASJO010000322.1:0-1886 GCA_049655365.1 Rhodoferax sp.
CGGTGTCGGTGTGACCGACCAGCCAGACTTCGAGCGACTTGCGTTCCTTGGCGCGTGCCAGCATCTTCGGCACGATGGCTCTTGACTCCTTGGTCAACTGGGTGCCGCCGCGAACGAAATAAAGCACAAACTGCTCGGGAATGGGTGGCAGGGCGGCGATGGCCGGGCTGAAGTCCTGCTGCATTTTTTGCTTGTCGATGTTAAAGCCGGCGCCACCATCCAGCGGTGCGGCCTGGCCGGACTGGCTCAACACCTGCTCGCCCTGCTTGCCTTGCACGGTGACCCGGCCAATGCTGCCGTCGGGACTCGGGATCAACACCACATAAGAGCCAGGCGCCTTAACCGCCACCGGCGTCGCGAAGCGGGCCTTGATGGCATCCACCGTGTCCACCTCGGTCACCTCGAACGGGCACAGCTCGGCCATCTCGGTGCGACCGCGCTCCTGACCGGCTGCCTCGGCTGCCGGGACATCGCTGCGCGTGGCGCCCAGTGCCGTCACCAATTGGCCCATGCCGGCCAGCGTGCGGGCTTGTGCCGCAGCCTGGTTGTGGCGGGCATTGATGTAAGAGCGGCTGGCCTCAAAATACTCGCTTTGGCTGTCCAGCACGTCCAGCAGGGTGCGCTGGCCGATGTCAAACTGCTGGCGGTAGGCCTCACGCGACTTCTCGGTAGCCAGTCGGTGCAGGTCCATGTAGCGCTGCTGTTCGTCCAGGCGGCGCATGTCACTGTAGGCAATGGTCAGCGACTGGCGCACGTCACGGCAGGCTTTTTCCTGCAGCTCACGTGCCTGGGCCTGCTGGTCTTGCGCCTGGCGTTTCCTGGCCACGTCGGCATTGCCCCGGTACAGGTTGTCGTTGAGCACCAGTTTCATGCCGCTCAGATCGGTATTGCCTGTCACGCCCGACAGATTTTTGTCGCGTTGCTGGTAGGCGTTGAAGTCAATGCGTGGCATGAAGGCGGCCTGGCGCGTGGCCACAGCCTGCTTGTAGGTGCGGGCGTTTTCCAGCGCTGCGTTCAGGGTCGGGCTGCCCGGTAGACCTTCCTGCAACAAGGCGTCGGTGGAGGCGGGCATCTTGCCAAGTGTGAACGGTTCGGGCAGGCTGGACAGGTTGGCGGGCGGCTTTTCCCCGACCACCCGCAGGTAGCGGGCACTGGCATCATGCAGGCTGGTCAGTTCAGTCAACAGGCTGGACTCCGCCAGCGCCAGGCGGCCGTTGGCCTGCTCGACGTCGGCACCGCGGCCCACGCCGGCGCTGGCGCGCTGCTCGACTTGCTGTGCCGATTGCTTGTGCTCGACGAAATTTTGCGTGGCAGCATCCACCAGTTCGCGATAGCGCACCACGTCAACGTAGGCGCGCACCGCCTCCATGGCGATGGTCTCGGAAATCTCGGCCAGTTCGTAATAGCTGGTGAGCTTGGCATAGCCCAGGCGCTTGACCTCGTTGGAGGTGAACATGCCGTCAAACAGCATCTGGTTCAGCGTCAGCTCGGTGCCTTTGATGTTGTAGCGGCCATAATCGGTGGACGGGCTGGTGCGGCTCTCCTTGCCCACCGAAGCCTTCACATCCAGTTGCGGCAAAAAGCCGGCACGCGCCACATCCTGCGCGTTGCTGGCGGCCTTGAAGCCATTCCAGCGGGCCTGCACATCAGGATTGGTCAGCACGGCCTGGCGTGCCGCCTTGACCAGTGCGGGCGGCAGGGCCTGCGCATGAGCCCCCCAACTGGTGAGCAGTGCCAGCATCAGGCCTGTCAGTTTGGTATTGAGCGTCATGGGAGTCCCTGAAATTGGATGGGCTGGGCGTCGGTCAGTTGGCGGTCGCAGGTGCTTGCACCGTGACCAGGAATTGGGTGCCACGCACCCCAATGGTACCGGTGGGGGTCTTGAC
>JBASJO010000323.1:0-10927 GCA_049655365.1 Rhodoferax sp.
ATCCCACCGATCATAAAAAACACCAACACAACCGACAGTGGAACCAAAAAATACAGGATATCCATCAAATTTTCCGTTCAAATCGGGCGTCCTTTGACAGACGCAATGCGTTGAGAACCACTAACAAGGAACTGCTGGCCATGCCCAGACCTGCCAGCCAGGCCGGCAGTAGTCCGAATACCGCCAACGGCACGCAGACCGCGTTATAAATGGCCGCCCAGCTCAAATTCTGCCTGACGATGGTCAACGTGCGTCTGGACAGCCGAAGTGCATCGACCACATTCATCAAACGACCACCCGAGACCAAAAAATCGGCCTGGGCCTGGGCCAGCGGGACGGCTTGACCAAAAGCAAACGACACATGGGCGCCAGCCAGCACCGGTCCATCGTTCAGCCCATCGCCGACCACCGCCACCTTGTGACCGTGTTCCTGGGCGGCGCGCAGAAAATCAAGCTTGTCCTGGGGTGAACAATTGCCACGCGCCTCGGTGATGCCCACTTTGTAGGCCACCCGGTGCGCCGCCTCGCTGGCATCGCCCGACAACAAGTGCACGCGGATACCCGCACGCTGCAAGGCTGCCACCGTCTCCAATGCGTCCGAACGAATATCTTCCTGAAACTCAAAACTCGCCAGCCAGCCTGCATCGTCACTCAAATGCACTTGCAAGGCACTGGCATTGGCCGGCACCACGCCACAAAAACTGGCCGAGCCCAGGCGCACGGATAAAAGCGGTTGGATAGCGTCCACAGTGCCCACCTTGGCGCTGATCCCCTGCCCGGCCTGCTCTGTGACCTGATCCAACCGCCAGCGCCCGTCGACCTCAGACGAACTGGCTGCGATGACCAAAGCCCTTGAGAGGGGATGCAGGGAATATTGTGCCAGCGCCGCCGCCAGGCTCAGGGCCTGGTGCGATGTCGTTCCCGCGCGCACATGAATTTGATTGACCACCATGGCATCACGCGTGAGAGTTCCGGTCTTGTCAAACATCACGGTGTCCACGCTGGCCAGGGACTCAAAGGCATCCAGGCGCCGCACCAGCACCGCGCGCCGGGCCAGCGCCCCCGCGGCTGACAGCATGGCAGCAGGCGTGGCCAGTGACAGGGCACAGGGACAGGTCACGATCAGCACGGACACGGCCACCATCAAGGCCCGTTCGGGGTCGGTTTGCCACCAGTAGGCACAGGCCAGGCCGGCAGCAACCAATACCGCGATCAGGAAAGGTTTGGCAATGGTGTCAGCCAACCGGGCCAGCGAAGGTTTGTTGGTGGAGGCGCCTTCCATGAGGTTGACGATCTGGGCAAAACGCGTTTCTGCGCCCACCCGATCAACCCGCATCTGCACCATGGCCGACAGGTTATGGCTGCCGGAGATCACATCATCGCCGACCTGACGTGTCAGGGGCCGGGACTCCCCCGTCAACAACGCCTCGTCCACCGAGGTGTGCCCCTGCAACAGCACGCCGTCGGCAGGAAAGGCCTCCCCTGGCAGAACGCGGATGACATCACCGACCTGTAAGCGGCGCACTGGCACGCGCTCAAAATTTCCGTCCGATTTGAGCCGCAAGACACTGTTTGGCAAGCGGTTCATCAAGGTCTCGAGGGCGCCCGCCGTTCGGTCGCGCAGACGCAACTCAAGCCAGCGCCCGGCCAGCAGGAAAAAAACGAACATGGTCAAAGAGTCGAAAAACACCTCATAACCAAAAATACCTGTCGGATCAAAGGTGCCGGCGCTACTGACCAAGAAAGTGATCAGCATGCCCAGGGCCACCGGCAGGTCCATGCTGATGCGTCGATGCAACACATCGCGCCACGCGCTGCTGAAGAACGGGCCACACGAGAAGAAAATCACCGGCAGGCTCAAAACCCAGGAAGCCCAGCGCAGCAACTGCTCCATTTCAGAACTCAGGTCGCCCGGCTGAGCCACGTAGGCGGGGTAGGCGTACATCATGACCTGCATCATGCACAGGCCAGCGACCATCATGCGCCACAGCGCCTTGCGCGACTCGGCAAGGCGGCGCTCACGGGCAAAGGCATCATTGGCAGGAAGTGCCCGGTAGCCGGCGTCATGTACGGCCTGCATCCAGAGTGAGGGCGCCACCGCTTGCGATTGCCACACCACCTTGGCCCGGTGGCTGCCTGAACTGACCTCCACATCGCGCACGCCGGGCACCCCTCTGATGGCGTCTTCGATGGTCAGCGCGCAGGCAGCGCAATGCATGCCTTCAATCAGGACATTGGACTCCCAGCATCCAGCTTGTTGCGCCAGCGGTCGGCTAAAGGCTATCCATTCCTGTTCGTCATCGAGCAAGGCCAGTGCCTCCACAGGCGACTGCTCATGAGGCGCAATACCGCTACCGTCTTTTGACAATACAGGCCTGGGTTCATCAAAAGCGGGGAAACTGGGCATCGAAATCGGCATGGGGCCGAGTTTACCGACGAGAGCTGTAATTTACCTGACATTTGTCAATTTCAAAACTTCTCAAGCCGGTGTATGCTGGGGCTTTCAATCCACTGGAGACAAGCATGTACGACAAAATTCTTCTCGCAACCGATGGCTCGACCCTGTCAAAGAAAGCCGTCAGCAGTGCCATTTCCCTTGCTGCCCTCACCGGCGCCAGTCTGGTGGCCCTGAAAGTGGTTCCCCGTTACCCGCAAAGCTATTTTGAAGGCGGGCTGGCGCTGCAAGCGGCTGAAGTGGGGCGAATTGAAAAACAATGGTCCGAGGAGGGGCAGGCCGTGGTCGACGAGATCAAGAAAACGGCCGAGGCGCAAGGCGTCAAGACGCGTGCCCTGACGATCAAGTCGGACGTGGTCTCGGATGCCATCATTTCCACAGCGCGCAAGCACAAGTGCGACCTGATCGTGATGGCCTCCCATGGTCGCAAGGGGGTCAAGCGCCTGCTGCTAGGCAGCGAAACCCAGCAGGTGCTGACCCATTCGCATATTCCCGTGCTGGTGCTGAGATAACCCGCCTCAGCGGTACTGCTCGCGCAACAGATTTTTCTGCACCTTGCCCATGGCGTTGCGCGGCAGGTCGGCCACGACATGGCACTGTTTGGGCACTTTGTAATTGGCCAGGCGCGCTTTGAGCTCAAGCAAAATCCGCCCCGCGTCCAGCGCAGCGCCGGGCTTGGGTACCACCAGTGCCACCCCCACCTCGCCAAAATCAGCATGCGGCACGCCTACCACGGCACTCTCTGCGACGCCGGGCAAATCGTTGATGAAGCTCTCCAGCTCGGCCGGGTAAACGTTGTAGCCACCGCTGATGATGAGGTCCTTGCTGCGGCCCACGATGGTCACGTAGCCCCCGGCATCCACCCGTCCCACATCGCCCGTCTTGAAGAACCCGTCTGCGGTGAATTCTTCGGCTGTTTTTTCGGGCATGCGCCAGTAGCCGGCAAACACGTTCGGGCCCTTCACCTGGATGTCGCCGATCTCACCCGTCTTCACCGCGCCCCCCTGCCCGTCCACGACCCGCAAATGCACCCCCGGCAAGAACATGCCGACGGTGCCGCCGCGGCGCTCGCCCTGGTAAGGGTTGGATGTGAGCATGATGGTTTCGCTCATGCCATAGCGTTCCAGGATGGTGTGGCCCGTGCGCTCCTGCCAGGCCTTGAAAGTGTCGAGCAACAGCGGAGCCGAGCCGGAAATGAACAAGCGCATGTGCTGCACTGCCGCTCTGTCCAGCCCTGCTTCAGCCAGCAGGCGCACATAAAGCGTCGGCACCCCCATGAATACCGTCGCCCGAGGCAAATGCGCAAGCACCACCTTCGGATCAAATTTGGCGAGCCAGATCATCTTGCTGCCGTTGATGAGCGCGCCGTGAATCGCCACAAACAAGCCATGCACGTGAAAAATGGGCAGGGCATGAATCAGTACATCCCCGCCCTCCTCAGCACTGCGCCAGCCCCAGTAGTCTTTCAGCACCAGCGCATTGCTCAGCATGTTGCCGTGCGTCAGCATGGCTCCTTTTGAGCGCCCGGTCGTGCCGCTGGTGTAAATGATGACCGCCAGGTCCTCGGGCCTTTTGGGCGCTACCACCTGTTGGTCAGAGGCATGGGCTGCACGCTCCAGCAAGGTTCCGGTGCGGTCGTCATTCAGGGTAAAAACCCAGGCCGTCCCCGCACTGAAGGCCAGTGTGCTGACCCAGCCAAAATTTGGCGCACTGCACACCACCACGGCAGGCTCGGCGTTGCCAATGAAATACGCGATTTCTGCACTTTGGTAGGCCGTATTGAGTGGCAGAAAAACATAGCCGGCGCGCAGCGTGGCCAGGTACAGCATCAGCGCTTCCACCGATTTTTCGACCTGAACCGCAATGCACGCGCCTTCCGGCAAGCCCAGCGATTGCAGAAAATTGGCCATCATGGCGGTGCCACGGTCCAGGTCGCGCCAACTGTAGTGCTGGCCCGCATCGGTTTCAATGGCGGTCGCGTTCAGGTCGGCCGGAAAAGCCTGGCGCAAGTGGGCATAGAGATTGGCAGAAACTTCAGACAAAATGGTTTCCTTATGGGTTCCGGTGAATCAAAAGGGTGGCGCAGATGTCTTGTCAGAACGACGGCAATCGTTTTTCCAGAAAAGCGGTAATGCCTTCGCGCTGCTCGGGGCTGTCGGCATAGTCGTAGGCCGTGGCGACCAACGCTGGCAACGGGTTCTCGGAGAGGGCACGAAACGTTTGCTTGTTCAAACGAGCCGCTTGGGGTGCCAGCTGGCAGATGCGTTGTACGCTGGCCAGAGTCAGTTCACGGATATCCACATCGGCGACAACACGGCTCAAAAAACCGCGCTGCAGCATGTCGGGTGCGCTGAAAACTGCGGCCTCCAACAGCATCTGGCGCGCCGTTGCCAGCCCCACCTCGCGCGCGACCAGCGCCGCTTCACGCGGCGCCATCGGAAAGCCCAGTTTGGCAATGGGCGCACCAAAACGGGCCGACTCGGCCGCCAGGCGAATGTCGCAACAACAGGCGATCTCGACCCCGGCCCCCATGCAATTGCCCTCGATCTGCGCCACCATCGGCACATCGCAAGCCAGCATGGCACTCAGGGCGCCCCACACTTCCTGCTCGTGAAATTCACGCAGGGAAGCCTCCTGGAACCTGAAACCAGGGTATTCCGAAATGTCGCCACCGGCGCAAAAGTGGGCGCCGTCACCCGCCACCAGCACACAACGCAATTCAGTCAGGCACTGGATGCGCTCAAAGACCGCCCGCAAGCCGCGCCACATGGTGCGGGACATCGCGTTATAGCGCTTGGGGTGACTCAGCGTGACATGCGCCACGCCCGCGACTTGCTCAAACCTGATTCTTGCCGGCATGCTGCATCCGATGCTACTTGCCTGACTCTTGCGGCTGCTTGCCAGCCCACCACCACAAGCCCAGTCCACCCACCATCATCGGCAGGCACAGCCACTGGCCCATGCTCATGCCGAGTGACAGCAAACCAAGGTGCGCATCAGGCTCGCGGAAAAATTCGGCGATGAACCGAAACAAGCCATAACCCAGCAAGAACATGGCTGCCACCTGACCCCGGGCTCGCGCCTTGCGGGCATAAAACCAGAGCAAGACAAACAGCAGCAGGCCTTCGAGTAAAAATTGGTAGACCTGTGACGGGTGGCGCGGCAAGTCACCCGCCCCCCGGAACACCATGCCCCAAGGCAAATCAGGACTGGCCACCCTGCCCCACAGTTCCCCGTTGATAAAGTTACCCAGGCGCCCGGCTGCAAGCCCCGTAGGCACACAGGGCGCGACAAAGTCAGCCACCTGCAACCAATGCCGGCCGCGCGAATGCGCGAACCAGAGCATGGCCACAATCACGCCCAACATGCCACCATGAAAACTCATGCCACCCTGCCACACGGCAAAGATCTCAAGGGGGTGTGCGGCGTAATACAGCGGTTTGTAAAAAAGGCAGTAGCCCAGGCGCCCACCCAGCACGACACCCATCACGCCCAAAAACAAAATATCTTCCACGTCCTGTTTTTTCCAGGCTTGCGGACCCGTCATCAAGACAAAGGGCGCGTGCTGAAGACGCAAGCGTCCCAACCACACGAACAGGCCAAAGGCGGCCAGGTAGGTCAGTCCATACCAATGGACAGCCACGGGGCCAAGTTGCAACGCAACCGGATTTATTTCAGGATGAATCAGCATAGCTTCGGCTCAGCGCTTCTTGTTCTTGTAGTTGGCGTCCAGCGCGCTCTTGGTTCGATCCCGCCGATCCTGCATGCGCTTTTCTTCAATCTCCATGGCCTTGCGCTTGGTGTAGCCCGAGGCATCGGCCCAGGTCCACCAGAGCACGGCCAGGGCAAATGGGGTCAACATCCACCACCAGGACCAATCCGCCAGGGGCCCGATCTCCAGATACTTCAACAGCAGCAAAACAACACCCAGACCCAGAAAATACATAGTCGCCTTTCATACCCAAGGATAAAACCCATTGCATTGCAACACGGCGTTGGCGCGCTTACTACAATGGCATCACTGACACTCTAACCCATCTTTTCAAAGGACTGCCGCATGACGCGAACTCTTTTTGCCTTGCTCGCCACCGTTCTGGTCGCTGCGCCAGTGTTGGCAGACCAGGCGCTGGCACAAAAAAAGAACTGCATGACTTGCCACGCCGTTGAGAAAAAGGTTGTGGGACCGTCCTACAAGGATGTGGCCAAAAAATACGCTGGGCAGAGCGTTGAAGCCAAACTGGCCACCAAGATCAAACAGGGTGGCTCGGGTGTATGGGGTGCCATTCCCATGCCGGCCAATTCTCAGGTCAGCGAGGCCGAAGCCAAACTGTTGGCCGCGTGGGTGTTGTCACTCAAGTAAGCACGCTGCACGCCCACTGAGCTTGCCCTTAGCGGGCGCTCCAACAGAAAAAGCCCGCAATTGCGGGCTTTTTCAATCAGGCTTCAGTAGGCTTGACCCAACTGACCCAGAATGGCTGGATTCTCCAGCGTGGAGGTGTCCTGGGTGATGTTTTCACCCTTGGCCAGCGAACGCAGCAGGCGGCGCATGATCTTGCCGGAACGGGTCTTGGGCAGGTTTTCACCGAAGCGAATGTCCTTGGGCTTGGCAATCGGGCCGATTTCCTTGGCCACCCAGTCACGCAACTCCTTGGCAATCTGTTTGGCTTCGTCACCGGTCGGCACGCCGCGCTTCAACACCACAAAGGCGCAAATCGCTTCGCCCGTCAGGTCGTCCGGACGGCCCACCACAGCGGCTTCGGCCACGAGGTCGGTCTTGGCCACCAGCGCCGATTCGATCTCCATGGTGCCCATGCGGTGACCCGACACGTTCAACACGTCATCGATCCGGCCCGTGATACGGAAGTAACCACGATCTTCCGAGCGCACCGCGCCGTCGCCGGCGAGGTAATAGGTGCCGCCCATTTCAGCGGGGAAGTAGCTGGACTTGAAACGATCGGGGTCGTTCCAGATGGTGCGGATCATCGAAGGCCAGGGGCGCTTGACGACCAGCATGCCGCCCGAACCATTGGGCACATCATGGCCGGCCTCGTCGACGATGGCGGCCATGATGCCGGGCAGTGGCAGCGTGCAGCTACCGGGCACCAGCGGCGTGGCACCGGGCAGCGGGGTGATCATGTGGCCGCCGGTTTCGGTCTGCCAGAAGGTGTCGACGATCGGACATTTTTCATGGCCGATGTTTTTGTAGTACCACATCCAGGCTTCCGGGTTGATGGGCTCGCCCACCGAACCCAGGATGCGCAGGCTTGACAGATCGGAGCGGTCCGGATGGACTTTTTCGTCACTTTCAGCCGATTTGATGAGCGAGCGGATGGCCGTGGGTGCGGTGTAGAAAATCGTGCACTTGTGGCGCTCGATCATCTGCCAGAAACGCCCGGCGTTCGGGTAGGTGGGGATGCCTTCAAAAATGATTTGCGTGGCGCCCGCAGCCAGCGGGCCGTAGGCCACGTAGGCATGGCCGGTGATCCAGCCGATGTCGGCGGTGCACCAGAACACATCGTCTGCACGCAGGTCGAAGGTCCAGTCCATGGTCAGCTTGGACCACAGGACAAAACCACCGGTGGCATGCTGCACGCCCTTGGGCTTGCCGGTCGAGCCGGAAGTAAACAAGATGAACAACGGGTGCTCGGCGCCCACCATGACCGGCGCGCACTCGGTGCTTTGGCCTGCCAGCGCTTCGGTGAAGGTGACATCACGACCAGTCACCATGTTGCAGGGGCTGTTGGTGCGCTCGAAGACAAACACGGTCTTGATGGATTCGCAGCCACCCAGGCCCAGGCCCTCGTCCACGATGCCCTTCAGGGGCAACTGCTTGCCACCGCGCATCTGGAAGTTGGCGGTGACCACGGCCACGGCACCAGCGTCGATGATGCGCTCCTGCAAGGCCTTGGCCGAGAAACCGCCAAACACCACACTGTGAGTGGCGCCGATGCGGGCGCAGGCCTGCATGGCAATCACGCCTTCAAGGGTCATGGGCATGTAGATCAGGACGCGGTCGCCCTTCTGGATGCCCTTGGCCTTGAGTGCATTGGCGAACTGGGAAACCTTGGCCAGCAACTCCTTGTAGGTGGTCTTGGTGACTGCACCGTCGTCGGCTTCAAAAATCACGGCGACCTTGTTTTCGTTGGGCGTGCCCATGTGCTTGTCAAGGCAGTTGGCCGAGGCATTGAGCTCACCATCATCAAACCACTTGTAGAAAGGCGCATTGGATTCGTCCAGCGTTTTCGTAAAAGGCTTGTTCCAGACCACGTTTTCACGGGCCAGACGGGCCCAAAAGCCCTCAAAATCCTTCTCGGCTTCAGCGCACAGGGCGTTATAGCCTTCCATGCCCGAAATACGCGCAGCCTTGACGGTCGCCTCGCTGGGCGGGAAAACACGGGTTTCAACCAACATGGATTCAACAGCAGTTGTGGGGGTAGTCACGGATAAGTCTCCTCTAGTTAAACAAAGTTCGCCCGATAATGTCACGGCTGGCACTTACATGCCACTGACTGTCACGCGCCTGACAGCACGCCCCATAAAATCAGGTCGACCAAACTTTAATTCAATCAAAATGACCCCGCCTGTCACACCGCCAAGTCGTCCCTTGCGCCCCATTCCCCGCCTTATTTTTGCCAGCCGCTGGCTGCAATTGCCGCTGTTCCTGGGCCTGATCCTGGCGCAAGCGGTGTATGTCTTTCACTTCTGGGTTGAACTGGTGCACTTGCTGGAAGCCGCTTTTGGCAGCGAGCCGGCCCTGCAGGCATTGATCAACAGCATTGGCTACAAGGCCGACGCCCCCGTGACCCATTTGAACGAAACCATCATCATGCTGGTGGTGCTGGCGCTGATCGACGTGGTCATGATCTCCAACCTGCTGATCATGGTGATTGTGGGCGGCTATGAAACCTTCGTCAGCCGTTTGAACCTCGAAGGCCACCAGGACCAGCCCGAATGGCTGGACCATGTCAACGCCTCGGTGCTCAAGGTCAAGTTGGCCACCGCCATCATCGGGATCAGCTCGATCCACCTGCTCAAGACCTTCATCAATGCCGCCAATTACAGCGACAAGGTGTTGATCGCCCAAACGGTGATCCACATCGCGTTCTTGTTCTCGGCCATGGCCATCGCCTACACCGACCGGCTGATGTCACACCCGCCGGCAGCGCCGCACTGACGTTTTTATCAGGCTGCTGGCTGGTGCGCCAGCGTCATCACCTGCTCAGGCGGCAACGCCTTGAGCTTGTGGTCGCTCCAGACCTGGCGCCAGCGCCGAGCACCGGGCAGCCCATGGCGCAAGCCCAACATGTGCCGGGCAATGGTTTGCCAGGGCGTGCCGAACATCGCGGCCTGCTCGCTCATGTAGGCCACCATCTGCTGTTCTATGGCTTCGCGGGTTTGACCGTCCTGCGTGGCATCGTCAAAAAACTGTTGGTCCCAGGCAGTGAGCCACCAGGGGTTGTGATACGCCTCACGTCCCAGCATGACGCCATCGACCTGCTGCAGGTGTTGCGCAATCTGGTCGGTCTGCGTGATGCCACCGTTGATGACGAATTCAAGCCCTGGGAAATCCTGTTTGAGACGGTACACCGCCTCGTAGCGCAAGGGCGGTATCTCGCGGTTGTCCTTGGGGCTCAGACCCTGCAGCCAGGCGTTGCGCGCATGCACAATGAAAGTGCGGCAACCGGCCAGACTCAGCGTGCCGACAAAGTCGCGCACAAACTCATAACTCTCGATTTTGTCAATGCCGATGCGGTGCTTGACCGTGACCGGAATCGACACCGCATCCAGCATGGCTTTCACGCCGTCAGCCACCAGGCTTGGCTCACGCATCAGGCAGGCACCAAAGGCGCCACGCTGCACCCGCTCGCTGGGGCAACCGCAGTTCAGGTTGACTTCGCTGTAGCCCCAGTCCTCGGCCATGCGCGCGCACTGTGCCAGGTCTGCAGACTCACTACCACCCAGTTGCAGCGCCACAGGCAGCTCGGCCGCGTTGAAATCGAGGTGGCGCGCCCGGTCGCCATGAATGAGGGCGCCAGTGGTCACCATTTCGCTGTAAAGCAGAGCATGGCGCGACAGCAGCCGATGAAAGTACCGGCAATGCCGATCGGTCCAGTCGAGCATCGGGGCAACGCAAATTTTGTGGCTGATCACAGAGTTTCAACGGAGGGGTTCAGGGGTTGCGATTTTCCCCTGCTTCTGCCATTAAAGGCGCGGCACGCGCTTGATTCACCCATAAAAAACGGTTCTTGAGCGCAATGGGATAATTTGTCCCATGACGATCACCATCAAAGACCCCGAAGGCATTGCCGGCATGCGCATCGCCGGCCGCCTGGCCGCTGAGCTGCTGGACTACCTGGCCCCATTTGTCAAACCTGGCATCACCACCAATGAACTCGACCGGCTGGCCGAGGCCCACACCACACAGGTGCTGGGCGCCATCTCGGCCCCCCTGAACTATGCGCCGGGGGGCCA
>JBASJO010000324.1:0-2218 GCA_049655365.1 Rhodoferax sp.
TAAAAATAACAACCATTACGCCAGTCGCCGGGGGCGACTGGTAAACACAAAAATACCGGCCACCACCAGCGTCGTGCCCGCTGCCACCCAGGCGGTAAACGGCTCACCCAGCAACAGCGCACCCATCAAAATGGTCGACATGGGCCCGACCATGCCGGTCTGCGCCGCCATGCCCGCACCAATGCGCTCAATAGCCATCATCACCATCAGTACCGGTGCCGCAGTGCACAGCGTGGCGTTCAGCACCGACAACCAGATCACCTCCGGCGCCACCAGCGCCGCGCTCAGCGGTCGCAATACGACAAATTGACCGATGCACAGCACACAGGCCACGCTGGTGGCCAGGCCGACCAGGCGCAGTGAACCGAGCCGCTGAACCAGTTCACCGCTGAAGCTGAGGTAGATGGCGTAACTGACCGCGCTGCCAAACACCAGCAGCGCGCCTAAAGCGGCATCAGCCCCGGCAAAATTGATTTCGTGACCAAACACCAGGATCACACCGCAATAGCTGAGGGCCATGCCCAGCGCCTGGCGGCGGCTGATGTGACGCTTGTAAAGCACCAGGCCCAGCAACACCACCAGGGTCGGATTAAGGTACAGGATGAGGCGTTCCAGCGAGGCACTGATGTAGGCCAGACCGGCAAAATCCAGAAAGCTGGCCAGGTAGTAGCCGGTAAATCCCAGCCCCAGCACACCCCACCCGTCCTGCCGACTCAAAGGAGGTTTGCCGCGGCTGGCCCACCAGGCCATGACGGCAAAAATGGGCAACGCAAACAGCATGCGGTACATGATGAGCGTGACCGCATCGACGCCGTGGCGGTAAGCCAGCTTGACAATGATGGCCTTGCCGCTGAAGGCAATGGCCCCCAGCGTGGCCAGCACCAGCCCGGTGACCAGCGTTTTGGACGGCAAATGAACCGCATGCATCAGGGCTAATCTTCCACAAACGCCACGTCGCGCGTGCGCCTGACGATAGGCAGCAGCACCAGCGCCAGCAGCGCCAACGCCGCCAGCAGCAGGGCCGCAGACAGCGGCCGGGTCACAAACACGCTCCAGTCACCGCGTGACAGCAGCAGCGCGCGGCGCAGGTTTTCTTCAAACATCGGCCCCAGAATAAACCCCAGCAGCAAGGGTGCCGGCTCCATGCCGAGCTTGATGAAGGCATAACCGACCACGCCAAACAAGCCCACCATCCAGATGTCCCAGGTGTTGTTGTTGGTGCTGTACACGCCAATGGCACAAAACAGCACGATGGCCGGGTACAGCCAGCGGTAGGGCACGCTCAGCAGCTTGATCCAGATGCCGATCAGCGGCAGGTTCAGCACGATCAGCATGGCGTTGCCAATCCACATCGACACGACCAGTCCCCAGAACAATTCGGGGTTGCTGGTCATGACCTGCGGGCCGGGCTGAATGTTGTGGATGGTCATGGCCCCCACCATCAGCGCCATCACCGCGTTGGGCGGAATACCCAGGGTGAGCAGCGGAATGAAGGAGGTTTGCGAGGCGGCGTTGTTGGCCGCCTCGGGGGCCGCCACGCCACGGATATTGCCCTCACCAAAGGGCACTTCACCAGGCTGCAGCCGGGTCTTTTTTTCAATCGTGTAGGCGGCATAGGCGCTCATCACCGCACCGCCACCGGGCAGAATGCCCAGCACCGAACCCAGACCGGTGCCGCGCAGAATGGCCGGCCACATGCGTTTGAAGTCCTGGCGGCTCGGCATCAGGCCATGCACATTGGCCGTGAACACTTGGCGCGCGCTGGTCGGGTGGCTCAGGTTGCTGATGATCTCGCCATAACCAAACAGACCCATGGCGATCACGATGAAGCCAATGCCGTCGGTCAGTTCCGGGATGTCAAAGCTGAACCGCGCCACCCCCGAATTCACATCGGTGCCCACCAGCCCGAGCAGCAGGCCAAGCAAAATCATGCCAAATGCCTTGAGCAAGTCACCCGAGGCCAGCACCACCGCGCCGACCAGCCCCAACAGCATCAGCGCGCAGTATTCAGCCGGGCCGAACATGAAAGCCACCTCGGTCAGCGGCACGGCAAAGGCCGCCAACACCAGCGTGCCGACGCACCCGGCAAAGAACGAGCCGATGCCCGCCGCCGCCAGTGCCGGTCCGGCGCGGCCCTGGCGTGCCATCTGGTAACCGTCAATCACCGTCACCACCGACGAGGCCTCGCCGGGCAGATTGACCAGAATGGCTGTGGTGG
>JBASJO010000325.1:0-11118 GCA_049655365.1 Rhodoferax sp.
GGCTGGCCGTGACCTGCAAGCGGGCATCGTTATAAACGATGGGCTCGGTGATCGCAGCCAACAAGCGGTTGAGCATGGGCAGTAGCTCGGCGTCGTTGGCCACGTCGACCAGCACCGCCACGAACTCGTCGCCCCCCAAACGCGCCAGGGTGTCGCCCTCCCGCAGGGTCAATTTCATGCGGTTGGCCAGCACCGCCAGCAAATGGTCACCGGCATCATGACCAAAACTGTCGTTGATGGCCTTGAAACCGTCCAGGTCCAGAAACAGCACCGCCAGCTTGAGACCGCGGCGCTGGCATTGCAGCATCGACTGGCTCAGGCGGTCCGCCAGCAACACCCGGTTGGGCAGATGGGTCAGGGCATCAAAGTGCGCCACATGGTGCAGTTGCTGCGCATGCTGCTTGGCCTCGGTGATGTCGGAAAAAATGGCCACGTAATGCTGGGGTTGGCCGTGGTCGTCAAACACTGTGCTGATGGTCAGCATCTCGGCAAAGAGGTCGCCATTTTTCCGGCAGTTCCAGACATCGCCATACCAGTGACCCTTGTCCTGCAGGTCGCGCCACATGGCCTCGTAAAACGCCTTTTCCTGCCGCCCGGAGCGCAGGAAGCGCGGATTTTGGCCAATCACTTCATCGTGGGTATAACCCGTGATCAGGCTGAAGGCCTGGTTCACATCGATGATCGCCCCCTTAGTGTCGGTGATCATGATGCCTTCGCGGGCGGTACCAAAGACACTGGCCGCCAGCGTGAGCTTTTCTTCGGCGCGCTTGCGCTGGGTGACATCCGAGATAAAACCGTGCCACAACACGGAGCCATCGGGTTCGCGTTCCGGCATCGCGCTGCCGTGCATCCAGCTCTCGGTGTCGGCGTCGAGGCGAATGCGGTACTCGTGCTCCCAGGGCGTCAACTGCTGGGCGGATTGCTGGATGCTGGCCGTCACAGCAGGCAGGTCGTCCGGATGGATCATGGCAAACACCGGGCTGGCATCGTGCTGCACATCGGCCGGGTTCAGGCGATGCCGGTACAAGGCGCCGATAGCCTCGCTGACATAGGGGAAAGAGGCTGTACCGTCCGGGCGCAGCCTGAATTGGTAAAGCACCCCCGGCACGCGACTGGCAATTTTCTTGAACCGGTTGAACACCTCATCGTGCGCCAGGCGCGCCTGTTTTTTCTCGGTGATATCGGAGAGCACCCCCACATAGTGGCGCAAGCTGCCCTGCTCGTCATGTGATGTGCTGATGGCCAGTTGGGTATCAAACAAGCTGCCGTCCTTGCGCCGGTTCACCAGCTCCCCGCGCCACCTGCCGGTTTGCTTCAATTGGTCCCACAGCGCTGCATAGAAGGCCCGGTCCTGTTGCCCCGAGGAAAGGATCCGGGGATTGCACCCCAGCACCTCTTGCTCCGGGTAGCCCGTCATGCGCGTGAACGCCGCATTGACCGACAGGATGTTGGCCTCGTGATCTGTCACGAGAATGGATTCGAAACTGGCCTCAAAAACAGCCGCGTTGATACGCAGCACGCGCTCAGCCTGCTCACGCTGCTCAGACAATGAGCGCTGTTTCAGCAAGACCATCTGCCGATTGCAAAGGGCCGACGGTCATCAACAACACCGGGATCAGCGTGCCCATCAAAGTTTTGACTTCGGTGCGCCATCTCGATGTCAACGCCGGACAACGCTTGCAATTTGGGGTTGCGGTAAGTGATGCTGTAGCAGTCGGGCCAGAGACACACGCGCACCAGCTTGCTGACTTGAATGCTTGCCAGGCGGCTGACCGGGGTGGCCTGGGCCAGGGCCGAGACCGACACACTCAGGGTGGCAGCCAGCAAAACAGACAGGTAGGCAAGGCGCATGGGGTCTCCGGATGGTCAGCCAATGAGAGCGAAGCCCCCGATGATACGTTCAGGGCAGGTCATTGGCGGCAGCCGTGCCGTCGGCCACCCGTGGACCCACCTTGCCCAGGCGGGCCTTGAGCGACTGGGTCTGGCCACTGATCATGGCGGCGTAAATGGTGGTGTTGGCCAGCACTTTCTTGACGTAATCACGGGTTTCGGTAAAGGGCACGTTTTCTGCCCAGATGGCGGCCTCCAGCACCGGTGCGCCGGCTTGTCCGCGCCAGGCACGCGGCCGACCGGGGCCGGCGTTGTAAGCCGCGGCGGCCATCGGCATCGAGCCGGCAAAGTCATCGAGCACCAGCTTGAGGTAACCAGTGCCAATGGCAATGTTGGTGTCGCGCTCGGTGATCTGGTGCGGCTTGAAGTCGGTCAAACCAATTTTTTTGGCGGTCCAGCGCGCGGTGGCCGGCATCACCTGCATCAGGCCGGAAGCCCCCACGACCGAGCGGGCATCCATGATAAAACGACTCTCCTGGCGGATCAGGCCATAGACATAGGCCGGGTCCAGCCCGATTTCACGGCTGCGCGCCAACACCGCCTGTTTGTGAGGCATCGGAAAGCGCTGGGCGAGGTCAATCACGCTCTTGGTGCGCTCGCTGGTGTTGATGCAACGGTCCCACACCTCGTGGCGACACGCCAGATCCGCCGCAGCCAGCAGCTCGCGGTCACCCATGCCACCACGCGTGTGCAGATTGGTGCTGTAGTTCCATTCGCGCACCCCATCCGAGCGCAAGCCAATGGCAATGGCCGCTAGCGCACGTTGCAAACCGGGGTTGCCATTGGCAGCGGCCTGTTCAGCCGCGGTCAGGGGTTCGGGCGGGGCCGGTGGCATGATCGCCAACCCCAACTCTTCTTGTGCCAGCAACTCGTAAAAGCCCTGCACACCCGCCACACTTTGCAGCAGGGCTTGGGCCTCGGCACGCTCCGCTGGCATTTTGGCCAGCGCCAGCAAAGCCCGCGCGCGCCAGTAGACCCAGGCAGCCTCCTGGCGCTGGCTCTCGGTCATGGCCGCGGTGGCGGCGGCGACCTGTTCCCAGCGACCTGCACGCAGCGCAGCGCGCACTTTCCAGGCCAGGTGGTCGGCGTGCATCAGCTTGTCTTGCCCGTTCAGAAAAAAGGCCAAGGCCTTGTCGGACTGGCGAATGGCGGCGCTTTTGCCGATCACGCCCCAGACCCAGCTGCGCTCTTCCTGGCTGAGCTGGGTTTTCCAGCGCAGCTTGTCGATTTCATGGGCGGCAAGCTCAGGGTCCTTGACCGCCAGGCGAATCATGGCGAGCGTGACCAGCTCTTTGGTGCGCGCGCGCAGCGCCAACAACCGGCCTTCGAGGTAGTGTTCGGGATTGGCATAAATGGCGCTGACCGTGTTGGCCCATTCGGGGTCCAGCAAGCCCACCGCCTGGAAGGCAACGCGCGGCTTGCCGTTTTCCATCCCGAGCCGGGCACGCAGCCAGGCGGTATGCGCTGGCAGCTTTGTGGCCTGGAGTAACTGCTCGGCCGCCGTGGCACAGCCTTCATCGGCCTCGCGCAGGGCCAGCCAACGGTCTTCAACCTGTTGCGCCACATCGCGCTCGTTGGACTTGTAGTCGGTCAGCAAGGCATAGCACTGGACCGAGCGGTCATCGTTCATGCGGAAATTGGGGTATTCGGCCATGAACGTGCCCCATTCTTGTCGCTGCCCCAGCAGCAGCAGCCAGTCGTTGCGCAGGCGGTCTTCCTGGTAGGTTCCAGCAAAGCGGGTTAAAAAACGACTGATCTCGTCGGGGGTGGCCGTCTCCAGGCGGGCACGCAGTTCCCAGTAAGCGGCCCAGGGCGCCAACACAGGGTTCTGGGCACGCGGCAAGAGCTCGCTCAGGCGCTTGGTTTGACCCTTGTTGAAGGCTTCGCGCATGTCAAGCATCACGGCATCGGAGGCGCTGGTGCCGGCGCCCTGCGGCTGGGCCTGCGCGGGCAGGCCGGCCAGCGGAACCAGCAAGCCAATCAATGTCAAAATAGTTGTGAACTGCATAGAGTGATTATGAATAAGTCTGAAGAACAAAAAGCCGCTGAAAAAAAAGCTTTGCGCAAGCAGCTGATTGACCAGCGACTGCGACTGCCGGACCGCGCAGAGCGTGTGGCCATGCTGCAACAGGTACTGCGGATCTGGCTGGTGGGGCGCCCCGACACCGTGATTGGCGCTTACTGGCCGATCAAGGGAGAATTCGACCCCCTACCCGCCCTGCACCGCTGGAAAGAAGACGGCGAACTCATCGAGCAGCAGCAACTGCGCAAAATTGGACTGCCCGTGGTGGATAAAGTTCATAAAACCATGGCTTTTCATACTTGGTACCCGGGCTGTCCGATGGAAGAGGACGCTTACGGCATCCCCAAACCCAAAGACACCGAGGTCATCACCCCCACGCTGCTGTTTGTGGCCTGTGTCGGTTATGCGCCCGGAGGCTACCGCCTGGGTTACGGCGGCGGCTTTTATGACCGTACCCTGGCCAACCTGAACCCGCGCCCGTTCACCGTGGGCCTGGGCTTTGGCACCGACTTTTTACCTGACTTCGAACCAGAACCACACGACCTGCCGATGGACGCTATTTTGAACGACCACGGCGTGGTCTGGCCGGTATAAACCCCATGTCCCATACCTCCACGACAGCACGCACTTTCTGCCTGAGCGACTTTGACTTCGATTTGCCCCCCGGACTGATCGCCCAGCACCCGGCGCCTGAGCGTAGCGGTTCACGCTTGCTCGACGGCAGCGCCAGCGCGCCCACCGACCGCATCTTCCGGGATCTGCCCAGGCTACTCAAGGAAGGCGACCTGCTGGTGTTCAACGACACCCGTGTGATGAACGCGCGCCTGTTTGGGGAAAAGGCCACGGGCGGCAAACTGGAGTTGCTGATCGAGCGCGTGCTTGGTGGCAACCAGGTGGCAGCGCACCTGCGTGTCAGCAAGAAGCCCGCCATTGGCGACACCGTGTCGCTGGTCAGCGCGCCGGGTCACCCGGACAATGTGAGCGCCACGCTGCTGGGACGCTGGCCCGATGCAAACGGCGCGTTGTTTCGCTTTGTGCTGGCCAATGATGCGGGTGATGACCCCTACACCCTGATGGCGCGCCACGGCCATGTGCCCCTGCCGCCCTACATCACCCACACCGACTCGGCCGAGGACGCCCAGCGTTACCAGACCGTGTTTGCCAAAAATCTGGGCGCCGTGGCGGCGCCCACGGCCGCGCTGCATTTTGACAACACCCTGCTGGCGCAACTTGACGCCATGGGCGTGCAGCGCGCCCACGTCACGCTGCATGTGGGCGCGGGAACCTTTCAGCCGGTCAAGACCGAAAATCTGTCCGAGCACCAGATGCACAGCGAGTGGTACGAGGTGTCAGCGGCCACCCAGCAGGCCATTGCCGACTGCCGCGCGCGCGATGGCCGGGTCGTGGCGGTGGGGACCACGACAGTGCGCACGCTCGAATCCTGGGCCTTGAGCGGCCAGGCAACCGGCGACACTTGCATCTTTATCACCCCCGGTTTTAAATTCAGGCTGGTGGACGCACTGATCACCAACTTTCACCTGCCTAAATCCAGCCTGATGATGCTGGTGAGCGCCTTTGCCGGCTACGAGCACATCATGGCGCTGTATCGCCATGCCATCAAACAGCGTTACCGTTTTTTCAGCTATGGCGACGCCATGCTGCTGACCCGCGCCATCAGCGCTGACAGCAGCGGATCGGCCGCGCCGAAGACTCAGCGGGCCTGAAGCCGGTTGATGTACTCGATCAGCATCAGGATGCGGCCCCGCACCAAAGCCTCTGCGTCGTAATTGCCACGGGCTTCATGGAGCCTCTGGGCATCTTCAACCTGATAAGTCCGGCCCCAGATCGGCATGTCGCGGCTGCCATGGCTGGGCACACCTTGACCGTCGATCACGTCGTACATCCGGACCACCGGCAGAATGCCCTGGTTTTTCTTGGCCAACTGGGTCAGGTCAGTCGCGCTGACACGCAACAAGCCACTCAGTGACCCGTCTCCCTTGCCCGCCGGGCCATGACAGACCGCGCAATTGGTGTCGTACTCCAGCTTGCCTTGGTCGGTCTTCTGCTGCGCCAAAATCGCGCCGCTGCCCAGCGCCAGAGACACGGCGATGAGTGCGGCTTTTTTGCTGACCTGTTTCATGATGATGCTCCTGAGGGTTGATTGGCAGGAACCATCCTAGGACGGCTCCGAGCCGCCCGCATTGCGAATTCTCATTTTGCTGGCGCGCAGGGTCGTGGGGAGCTTCGCCATCTTCAGATCAAAGACAATACCGCCCAAGCTCTTCTCCATTGCCATGACACACGATCACGACCACCCCCACGACCACCCCCACGACCACCCACATCCGCACCCGGCGCAACCCGTGATTCAGTTCGACCTATTGCGCACCGACCCCCCGGTCCTTGGCACCGGCTACGCCGGCAGCCACGCCCGCCGCGGCACGATGGTGCTCAATCACGGCATGGTGCAAACCCCTATCTTCATGCCGGTCGGCACCTACGGCACCGTCAAGGGCGTGATGCCGAGCAGTCTGGAAGACATGGGCGCGCAAATCATCCTGGGCAATACCTTTCACCTGTGGATGCGCCCGGGGCTGGATGTGATGCAAAGCTTTGGCGGCCTGCACGACTTTGAGCGCTGGACCAAGCCGATCCTGACCGACTCGGGCGGTTTCCAGGTCTGGAGCCTGGGCGCCATGCGCAAAATCACCGAGGAAGGTGTGCATTTCTCCAGTCCGGTGAACGGCGACAAGTTGTTCATGTCGCCCGAAGTGTCGATGCAGATCCAGACCACGCTGAACTCCGACATCGCCATGCAACTCGACGAATGCACGCCCTACCTGTCGGTCGAACCCAAGACCAAGGGCCAGAAAACGACCGAACACGAAGCCAGGGTGTCGATGGAAATGAGCCTGCGCTGGGCCAAACGCAGCCAGGACGAATTTGCCCGGCTGGAGAACCCCAACGCCCTGTTCGGCATTGTGCAAGGCGGCATGTTCGAAAGCCTGCGCCAGGAATCGCTGGAGCAACTGGTGGCGATGGACTTCCCCGGTTATGCGGTCGGCGGCGTGAGTGTCGGCGAGCCCAAGGACGAGATGCTGCGCATCATGGCGCACACGCCACACCGCCTGCCCTGGCACAAGCCGCGCTACCTGATGGGCGTGGGCACGCCCGAAGACCTGGTCGAGGGTGTGGCGCAGGGCGTGGACATGTTCGACTGTGTGATGCCGACGCGCAATGCCCGCAACGGCACGCTGTTCACCCGTTTTGGCGACCTGAAAATGCGCAATGCGCGCCACAAGGCTGACCACGGACCGCTCGACAGCACCTGCACCTGCTACACCTGCAAAGGCACGACCCGCGCCAATGGAACGGTCAGCGGCGGCTTTAGCCGGGCCTACCTGCACCACCTGGACCGCTGCGGCGAAATGCTGGGCCCGATGCTGGCCAGCATCCACAACCTGCACTACTACCTGAACCTGATGCGCGAGGTGCGCGCCGCGCTCGACACCGGCAGCTTTGGCGCTTTCCGCCAGCAATTCAAGGCGGACCGGGCGCGCGGGGTGTGAATTTATTTACCGGTAAACACCGTCAGCACACCGGTGTAGCCATACAGATGATGGCGGGCGATCTCGCCGCCGGCAAAAAAGCCGATCAGCGGCACGTCGCCCAGCGCGCGGCGAATGATCTGCAGCTCGGCACTGTCGCCACCAAAATGGGCGCCACCGCGGCCTGAGCAGCTCACATAAATGGCGCCGGCAATGCCACGGGAGGCATGCGGCGCCGCCTCGGCTTCGGATTGCGCAAGTGCAGCGGCCGTTTCCAGCGCCTGCTCCTGCGGCTCCAGCTCTTCGCGAATCTCGGCGCAAATGCGCATCAGGTCGGCACGCGCGGCCTGCACATTGCGCTGGCAAAACGCCAGCTCCATGCCTTCGGTCACGATGTCGGCCACCGCCACACCGGCACGTCCCGGGTCCAGGCCGATGATGTGGCGCACCAGCACATCGGGGCCAAAGTTACCGGTGCGCATCACGGTTTGCGACGCATCCGCCAGGCTTTCAGGCGCGGTCAGCCCCACCAGTGTGGCGCGCACGGCTTTCAGCGCCTCGCGCGGCTCGTCCAGAGACACCTTCAGTTCGCGCAACATCACATCCAGTGCCGGCTCGCCATCCAGCGTCAGCACCACGTTGCGCTCGGCGCTGGTGACCTGGTGCGCGCGGCTGATGGGCAGGCAGCCCTGGGTGACGCGCGACACCAGCGCCACCTCAGGGCCAAAGGCCACGCCGCTCAAGCCGCCGCTGAAAACACCGCTGGCCGCTCCCTGCCCCTTGACATTGCCATTGCCCGACACGGCAAATTGCACCGTCGCACCACGGCTGGAGGCCAGTCCGCCAAACACATACCCGGAGTCGGTGCGCTGAGCCAATTCCTCGATCAGCTCACCCACATCAGGGGTATGGCCGTCGGCGTGCACCAGCGCGGTGTGCGCCTCAAAGGCCAGCCCCAAGGGCGCCACGCCCGAGAACACCCGGTATTGGTCGCTGGGCAACTCACACAGCATGACGGCCAGCGCGGGCTCGTCAAAGTACTCGACATTGTTCGAGGCGATGCCCACGCCCACGGTACCGGACCAGTCGGTGACTTCAGGCAGTTCGGCGCTCAGGTGCTCCAGGATCTCCTGCGCCTGGGCAGCATAGTGGTCGGTGATGTAAAGCAAGGCCAGGGTCGGGCTGCTGGCGTAGCCGTGCAGCGCCATCTGGGCGCGCAACTGCGCCAGCACCAGGTTGGCGGCCATGCCCCATTGCGGATGGGAGGCATGCCCATAAGGAAACAATTTCATGACCCGGTCTGGCAGTTGCGGTGGTGCAAGTTAGCGGCTTCTGGCACTGGATTTGGTCGCCACTTTTCTGGCCGGCTTGGCAGGTGCCTTTTTGCTCGCCACTTTTTTACTGGCAGGCTTGGGCGCAGCGGCAGGGGCGTCTTTCGCGGGTGCCTTGTTGACTTCCTTCATGGCGCCCGCGGCAATATGCTGGAACTGCTGGGTCAGCGCGGTCCACAACTGCATCGGATCGACCAGACCAGCCGCTGCCGCCGCAGGGGCAGGCTGCTTGGCAGGCTCAGCCGGCTTGTCAGTCACGGTTTGCGGTTTTTCTTCAATTTTTTCTTCTGTTTTTTGCGCCACTGCGCTCACACGGTCCTTCGCTGAGGCGTCGGCCTTGAACTTGAATGCATTGGCCACTTCACCCATGCTCAGGTTCATGCCCTTGAGGGTGGCCAGGGTGAGTTTTTGCACCTCCAGCGCCTGCACGGTAGCGCCCAGCGCCTTGGAGTTTTGATCGAGCCAGAAATGCACCGCCTTGAGCTCGGCGATGCGCTTGTCCAGCTCTTCTTCATTGAGCGACGGCGCAATCCAGTTGGACAGATTGGGCATTTGCGGCACCGCTTGCGTGGCGCCCTTGGCCAGGTTTTGCAAAAAGTCAAAGCCAGGAACAAATTTGGCAAAACCGTCGTTGTCTGAATGACTCATGTTTTTCTCCTGAAAAGTCGTTGTCGTGGCACAGGCAACAGCTTACCGCAAAGCGCCGGGCGTGAAACAGCTTTTCTCGGTGCCACGCAGGTTGACCAGGCTGTAGCCGGGGGTCTTGATCTCGTTGCGCATGGCCGCGACATCGGTCTTGGTCTTGGTCTTGGTCTTGGTCTTGACTGCGACCAGCTCCAGACTGTTGTCCCAAGCACCGGTTTTCTGCGTCACTGTCAGCCGGGCATTGCGCGGCATGATGTTGTACAAACCATCGCCCGTGTCCCGGTTCTTGCCGTGGGTGTAGTTCAACAGGCCCTTGAAGCCAAACTCGCCCCAACTGGTTTTGGCCAGTGGCAGGTGGCCGGACAGATTGACCCCGTAGAGCCGCGCCGACTGGTTCATGTACGTCAACACACTGAAAGCGTTGGTGACCAGCGTAGTGGCAGCGGCGTTGGCGGTGGCATTCCACTGCACGGCATCGATGTAGTCGTCCACCTGGGTGAAGAACGGCGTGGCCTTGAAGCCCCAGGCCTTGTCAGCCGCGTGCCAGTCGAAGGTGGCGCTCAGGGTGTTGGCTTTCTCGGGCACAAGGCCCAGGTTGCCCACATAGCCGTTGCCGTCACCGACAAAATTGTTCATCAAAGCCGCCATCGTCCAGGTCGACCAGGTGAAGCGCTCGTACACGTTGGGCGAGCGCACCTTGTGGGCAAAGCCGAACTCAATGTCGTAGTTGGGCGTGGCGGTGTACTTGGCCAGGGCGGTCAGGTCAACGTTGGTGTCGTTGCTGGCGTGATCAAGCGCCCCTACAGCCTTACTTGGCTGGCATGTTGCCGTGCATGGAGTGGTCCATGACGGCCGGTTTGGCCATGCCACCCGGTGCCATGGCGGCCACGGGCAGCTTCAGCTCCAGCTTGCTCTCGGCACCCTTGGCGTCCTTGAACGTCAGGGTGACGGGTACGGTGCTGTCTTTGGCCAGCGCGGCTTTCAAGTCCATCAGCATCAGGTGGTAACCGCCGGGTTTGAGTTCCACGGCCTTGCCTGCGGGCAGGACCAAGCCGCCCTTGACCTCGGCCATTTTCATCACGCCACCCTCCATCTTCATTTCATGCACCTGCGCCACGCCGGCGGCCGGTGAGGCCACGCCGACCAGGGTGGCACCTTCTTTGGCCGTGAGCGTCATGAACGCGCCGGTGGCCATCTGGCCCGTGACGGTGGCGCGGGCCCAGGCATTTTTGACCTCGACGGCGGCATCGGCAGCCAGCACGCCAAAGGTGGTCGCAGCCAGGGCGACGGCGCTCATCAGTGATTTGAATTTCATGGGGTTTCCTTCAGGATTAAAAAGGTCGGGACGACCGTATGAGTGACAGAAAAAAAGATGGCTCAGGCCATGACGAAAAGGACACCAAGGGGGTGGCCGCTTGAGCTGAGAAAAAGGGCTGCACAGGCAGTGGCCTTTAGGGCGGGCTGCACCCGGCAGTGTTGTAGGGCGGACTTCAGTCCGCCTGGTCGACTGAAGTCGACCCTACGACGGCCCGACAACAACCCTGACGGGCAATCAGGCTTTGGGGGGTGCGCGCGCCGGCGGTGGCGCGGCGGTCCGGGCGGCGATGATGGCCGCAGGAATGCGTTGCAAGGCATGGGCCAACGGCTGTGGTGCCACCACGGTATTCAACACCACAGGGGG
>JBASJO010000326.1:0-1938 GCA_049655365.1 Rhodoferax sp.
ATTTCATCGGATTGCACACGCATGGACGCGCTGAATTTACCAAATGGGCCGGCGCTGTTGGCGATGGCGCGGGCGCGCTCGTCCAGCGCCAGGTTGCCGGAACTCTGCACCACCTCGGTCGACAGCACCTGGCCGGTGTGGTTGATGGTGACCACCATGGTGAGTTCGCCGTAGAGTTTTCGGCCGTTGGCCTGCGGGAAATTCACCGTGCCGCGGTCTTCGATGCTGCGGCGCAAGTGGTCGTAATAAACCGCGTACACCGCCTCGCGCGTGGCCGGGCTGATGTAGCGCTTTTTCGGGCGGGCGTTTTCTTCGGTGATGCGGCGCTCAATTTCGGCCAGCAGCTTGACCAGCTGTTTCTGCTTTTGCTCGCGTTGCACTTGCTCGGCGCTCAGGGTTGGCTCGCGGGACTCGGTGTCTGGCAGGCTGTTCAGCAGGCGGTTGACCTTGAGCAGCAGCAGGTTTTGCTGCTCCTGCATTTCGCGCAGCTGGCGCTCCTGCTCTTGCGCCTTGTCTTGACCGTCCAGGTCGGTCATGGCCGGTGGCAGCGGGCTTTTGGCCCGGCCGCGCTCCGCATCACCGCCGCCCGCCATGGCAAACTGGGCAATGGCCTGGGCTTTGTCGGGCCGCTCCTGCGGGTTGGTATTGACCAGGATCACCTCCAGCGGGCTGTCCTGCATGATGCGCTTGAAAGCCCCGGGCTCCACCAGCCGCACGGTCAACAAAGCGGCGTGCACCGCGATGGACGCACCCAGTGCCAGCTGAAGGGTTCCAAGGGGCAGCAGCTTCACGGCGTGTCAAGGGCCTCGGGCTCGGTGGCTGCCGGCTTGGCTTCGGTGTCGTCAAGGTCGACGGCAATGGTGATCGGGCCGGCCACGCTGTCCTCGTCCTGCTCTTCGTCGGCGTCAAAGGCTTCCGGTTCGGCGTCGAGGCGTTCCAGCACGGTGCCGTGGATGTCGAGCGACACCAGGTCGATGTCGCCCAGCTTCACAAGCACCCGTGCGCCGCGCGGCAGGGCTTGCGCGCCCATCACCGGCAGCACCAGCGGCAGGTGGTCGGCACGCACCAGGTTGTCCTTGAACAGGGTGGCCTCGATCTCGGTGATGCCCTGCTGTTGCACGTATTTCAGCGTCCAGAAACGCTCGATGGCGTTCTGGTAGCCGTTGTAGGCAAAGTAGGCGGCGTCAAAGCTGGAGATGATCGAAAACAGCTCGGCGTCCTTGGGCTTGAACGGCGCCACCAGCGCGGCGGTCTTGCCGTGCCGCGCGCAGGCAATGATTTGCCACTGGTTGACCAGGTCCACATAGCGGCGCAGCGGCGAGCTGCTCCAGGCATAACTTTTGACGCCAATGCCGGCGTGCGGCAGCGCCCGGGTGCCCATGCGCACCTTGACGCCCGGCAACATCGAGGCCTGGCTGCGGTAAATGCCGGGCACACCCAGCTCGGCCATCCAGTTGCCCCAGGTGCTGTTGGCCAGGATCATGGCTTCCGACACGATCAAGTCCAGCGGCGCACCACGCTGGCGCACGCTGATCTGTACCTGCTCGGTGCCCTGCGGCTCGGCGCCTTCATTTCCGACCAGCCGGAAGTTGTAGTCGGGCCGGTTGAAGTTTTCGGGCTTGCCGCGCACCACCTCGCGCTTGGCTTTCAGGTCTTGCGCCAGCCGGTACAAGAACGACAGTTGTGGGCGCTTGTGTTGCAGCGGCGGTGGGTCGGTGTCGTGCATGAAAGCCGGGTCCTGCAGCCACTCCAGCGTGACCACGGCGTCGAGCTGGTCGTGGCGCAAGTTGGCGCCAATGTGCACGCGCTCCAGCTTGGTCTCAGTGGCCCTGATTTCCAGCGTGGCCTCGTCCAGCGTCACATAAAGCGACACCGCCGGGCAGTCGCAGCCCTCAGACAGGGTGTAGTTCTGCACCACCTCGTCGGGCAGCATGGTGA
>JBASJO010000327.1:0-1534 GCA_049655365.1 Rhodoferax sp.
TGGATTTCAGACAGCTCGCGCGCGATTTGCTCGTTGCTGCCGCGCAGCGTCGCAATCTCGGCCTTCAGCAGCTCGATCTGACGCTGCAAGTCAAGCAGGCTGTTGCCCAGCCCCGTCAGCTCGGTGGCCGAGGCCCGGCGGGCTTGATCGGCCTCGCCGCGCATGAGCTCCACGCGCTGGCGCAAATCAAGGATGGCCTTGCGCGCTTCATCATCTTCAAACAAGGCAGCCTGTGCGCTACCCACCGACAACAAGCACGCCAGCAGAACGGCTGCAGGCTTTGAAAACAAGGATGACATGGCTAGCTCAGACTTCATGGATAACGGATTTCAGCACGGCGATTTTTGGCAAAAGCGGCTTCTTCAGCGCCAACGACAACCGGCTTTTCCTTGCCAAAGCTGACCGCTTCCATCTGGCCTGCGGTCACACCCAAAATGGCCAAGGCATCACGCACGGCCTCGGCGCGTTTCTGGCCCAAGGCCAGGTTGTATTCACGGCCACCGCGTTCATCGGTATGACCTTCAATGGCCACTTTGCGGTTGGGCTGGGCGCGCAAAAACCGGGCATGCGCGGCAACCACTGCCTGAAACTCGGGCTTGATGACAAAGCTGTCGTAGTCAAAATAGACCAGGCGTGAATCGGCTGGTGCCGGCGCTTGATCAACCGCGCGGCCCAAGTCCACCGGTGCAACGCCGCCCCCCTGAACACCTGAACCGGCGGCACCAGCACCAGCACCTGCGGCTCTTGCCGTGGCGTCTTCCACCGGCACATCATTGAGTGGAACCGAGGTACCACAAGCGACCAACAGGGTCGACACCAAACCAGCCAAAACAAATTTTTTCATCCTGAATCACTCCAAACTGCTATTTAAAAAATGGGCCCCAGTGCGGTTCCCGGATGTCCCCCTGCTGCCCACTAAGGCGCGCCCTGACCTTACCATCGAGCGTGCTGGTCATCAAGGCCTCCCGGCCCTGCTGCTGGGTTGCGTACACCAGCATCTTGCCGTTGGGGGAAAAACTGGGGCTTTCGTCGGCGGCAGAGTCGGTGATGACGCTCACCGTGGCGTCGGCCAGATTCATCAGGTGCAGCTTGTACGCGCCGCCCAGTCTCGAAATGTAAGCGAGCCAGCGACCGTCCTGGCTGATGGCCGGCGAAATGTTGTAAGTACCCGCAAAAGTGATGCGCTCGACGTTTTGACCGCGTGCCGAGACCCGGTAGATCTGGGGCGAACCGCCACGGTCGCTGACAAAGTAAATATGTTGGCCGTCGGGTGAAAAGACGGGTTCGGTGTCAATGCTGCTTGACTGAATCAGGCGCCGGGGCTCACCGCCGGCCGCCGCCAGCAAAAACAGCTGCGAGCCGCCGTCCCGGCTCAGCGTCAAGGCCAGCGTGCTGCCATCGGGGGACCAGGCGGGCGCGCTGTTGGAGCCCTTGAAATTGGCGATCAGGCGACGCTTGCCGGTACCCACGTTGTGCACGTAAACCACGGGTTTGCGCGACTCGAAGGACACGTAGGCCAGTTGCGCGCCGTTGG
>JBASJO010000328.1:0-8937 GCA_049655365.1 Rhodoferax sp.
GCGCTCAACACCGCCAGCGTGGCAGCGGCGCTGGGTCTGCGGGTCACGCTGTGCCTGCCCATGGGCCACGGCATCGTTGATCAGGCGGTAGATTTGCTGGCGCAGCGCCTGGGCATCACGCTGGCGCCGCTGCCCGCGCGCGACAACCCGGCGATCTCCCTGGTGTTTTCCGACGCGCGGGACCGCGCCTTTGTCAGCACGGCCGAGCTGGCTGTGCTGGCCGACGTCAGGGAGTTGCCCGCCAGCGCCTGGGTGCATGTGCCGGGCCTGGAGGAAGCCGCCCGCCTGGCTGCGCCGCTGGCCCAGGCGCGCCAGCGCGGCGCGCGCATTTCGGTCAGCGCCAGCTGGAGCCCGCAGCAGTTGGCGCAACTGGCCCGGCGCCAGGACCGCGCCTGGGACCTGCTGGTGCTCAACGAGAAAGAAGCACGGGCAGCCTGCGGTCAGGCTGCCGACGCGCCGGCACGCCTGGCCGGGGCAGCGCATTCGGTGCTGGTGACGCTGGGCGATCAGGGCGTCACTGGCGTGCTGGATTCGGTGGCGCTGCGCGTGCCCGCCGCGCCCACCCGGGTGCTTGACAGCACCGGCGCGGGTGACGCCTTTTGCGCCGGACTCATTGCCGCTCTGGTGCGCGGCAGCACGCCCGAAGCCGCGGTGCAGCTGGGCAGCCTTGCCGCCGCCAGAATTTTGACCCAGACCGGCGGACTGGTCACCGACCCCGCCCTGATGGCCGGCCTAACCCCTGAAAGCTTATGCAAACCCTGACCATTCTGGGCGGCGGCAGCGCCTACACCCCGGGCCTGCTACAGGCCCTGATCGCCCATGCGGCCGAACTGCCCCTGACCACCGTGCGCCTGTACGACACCGATGCCGACCACCTGGCCATCGTGGCCCGCCTCACCAGCGCCATGGCGCAACAGGCCAACGCCTTCAGGGTGGAGGTAGCGCAGACCCTGGAGGCCGCCATTGCCGGTGCCGACCTGGTGCTCAACTCAACCCGGCCCGGCGGTCTGGCGGCGCGCCGCATCGACGAGACCCTGCCGCTTGAGTTCGGTCTGCCGGGGCAGGAAACCGTGGGACCGGGCGGCTTCTTTTTTGCCCTGCGCTCGGTGCCCGAGGCTTTGCGTGTGGCAGCCGTCATGCAAGCCCTGGCGCCCGATGCCATTTTGCTCAATTACACCAACCCCAGCAACATCGTGACGCAGGCGCTGGCCGATCGCGGCGGCATCAAGGTGATCGGCCTGTGCGACCAGTCGGACGAGGACCTGCTGGCGCTGTGCCATGCCCTGGGCCGCCCGGCGCGCTACACGTTTCGCTGCAACGGCCTCAACCATGCCACCTGGTACAGCGACGTGCTCATCGACGGTGCGCCCCTGGCGGCGCTCAGCGCGCCGCTGGCGCCACCCGACGACTATGACGACGAGCACAAGCTGCGCTTCGAGCTGTCGCTCGCGCTGGCCCGGGATCACCCGGGTTACTGGCCCAACTCCTACCTGCCTTACTACCTGTTTCCGCAGGACTTTGTGGCGCACGCGGAGCAGCATGGCCCGCGCAGCGACGTGGTGGCGGCCTCGCTGGACCGGTATTACGCCCACTTCGAAGCCGAGGGCAGGCGCCCCCGGCCACAGCTGAAATTCTTCCGTGGTTCAGCCGGGTTTGGCGATCTGGCGGTCACCGTGATCCGGGCACTGGCATCAAGCACACCGCATGAACTGGTACTGAACCTGCCCAACCTGGGCGCCACGGCGACCTTCGCGCACGACACCGTGGTCGAGACCCGGGTGCGGGTGTCAAGTGCCGGCATCGAACGGCTGCCCGCGCCGCGACTGCCGACCTCGTTTTACGGTCTGGCCAAAAAGCTTGAGCGCTACCAGCGCCTCACGGCCAAAGCCGCCGCCGGTGGCGACCATCAAGCCCGGGTGGCCGCACTGGCGGCCAACCCCCTGGTGGGCAAACCCTTGCTGGCGGCGCGCATGCTCAGCCAGGCCAGTGATCGCTACGGGGGCTGGCTGGAGGCCGCGCCATGAAGACCCAGGATTTGTTGCAACGCCTTGACTGGGACGAGTTCGAGCGGGTGGTCATTTTGTCGCCCCACCTGGACGACGCCGCCTTGAGCTGCGGCGCCCTGCTGCACGCCCTGAGAGACCGCATCTCGACGCTGGTGGTGAGCATCAGCAGCGCCACCTCGCGTCGGCTTGGCAGCGACGGCAGCCGCAAGATCGAGCGCCGCCTGGGCCATGTGAGCGCGCGCACCCGGCGCTCTGAAGACATCGCGGCCATGCGCTCGGTCAATGCCGACTTTGTTCATCTGAGCTTTGCCGACGGCATCTACCGCCGCAGCCCGCTCACCGGCAAACTCATTTACCGCCAGGCGCGCGAGCGCTGGGTGGCGCCGCGCATTGACGACATGGCACACATCGAGGAGCTCTACCTGGTGCTGCGCCGGCTGTGCCTGGATCTGGGACGGATTTTGCTGCTGAGCCCGATGGGCATAGGCCACCACGTGGACCACCAGATCGCCGCCCAGGTGGCGGTGCGGCTGGCGGCCACGGCGACTGGCGCCGAGTTGCTGTTTTACGAGGATTTCCCTTACGTGGCCGACCCCCGGGTCGGACGCGGCGACCAGGACGACCCGTTACAGGCCCTGGGCCGGCTGCACCTGACCCCCGTCAGGCGCCTGGCCCTGCCGGTCGATGTGGACGCCAAGATGGCCTTGCTGCGGCACTACGCAAGCCAGGTGAATGCCCTGTTTGGCAACGACGATGGCATGCGCGGGCGCATTGCGGGCCACAAATACCGCAGTGCGGCGACCGAGTTTTACTGGCAAGCACTGCCAGTCAGCCCCTACACCCCCAAGGAGAATTGACATGTTGAAAAGTCTGATGGCCCAGGAGGCCCGCTCGGCGCCGCAGGTGCTGCGCTCGCAGGCGCAGCGCTGGCAGCGCGAGGCCAACACCATCCGCAGCCTTGCGACCGCTCGACCCACCGTAGCGCTGCTCGGGCGCGGCAGCTCGGGCAATGTGTGCTCGTTTGCGTCCTACCTGTTTGCCCTGCAAAGCGGACGCCAGCCCATCGAGTTCCGGCCCTGGCTGACCACCCAGGACTTGCCCGCGGCCGACTGGCAGGACACGGTGGTCTATGCGTTTTCGTACTCCGGCCAGTCCACCGACATCGCCGCCAGTGCCGAATGGTTGCGCCAGCGCGGTGCCTTGGTGGTGGCGGTGTCCGAAGCCGACTCGCCCGACGCGCACCTGCTCAAACCAGCCCACCACCTGATCCGCCTGGGCTGTGGCACCGAGCAGGCGGTACCGGCCACCAAAAGCGTGATCGCACAGCTATTTGTGGCGGCCGCGCTCGCGGGTTATGACATCGTGGAGGCGGCCCAAGAGACCGCCGCCTGCATGCAGCAAATCGATGCCGATGGCATCCCGGCCCAGCTCGCCACATTTTTGGCCGGTGCGCGCACCGCCACCTGGCTGGCACGCGGCCCGTCTTGCGGCGGCGCGCTCGACGCGGCGCTCAAGCTACAGGAAAGCGTTGGCATGCCGTCCTTCGGTTTCTCCACCGCCGAATACCTGCACGGCCCCATTGCGGCAGCCAGCCCGGCCGACCGCGTCGTGATCTTCTCGGGGGCCGACGAGCCCATGGAAAGCAAACAGGCGGTCACCGCCGCCTTGCTGGCGCGCGCCGTGCCCTTCATTTGCCTGGGCAGCAACCAGCACCCCGAGTCACAATTGGCGCTGCCGTTTCCGCAGGCGCGCTGGGCCCGCACAGCCCTGCTGGCCTACATCGCGCAGCTCGCCTGTGCCACGTTGGCCGAGCGCAGCGGCATCAATCCCGACGTGCACCCCGCACTGCACAAGGTCACCCAAACCCATTGAACTACTCCGCCATGTTTCGACAACTCATCGACAACAACACCCTCAACGACTGGGCCTACGCCTTGCTGGCTGCGGCCGCCTTCATGGTGCTGTTGCACACGACACGGCGCCTGCTGCTGCACCGCCTGGAGCGGGTCGCCCAAAAAACCGAGACGGTCATTGATGACTTCCTCATCGACGTGCTGTCGGCCACCCGCATCCTGCTGGCAGCCGCCATTGGCCTGTACCTGGGCAGCCACTTTCTGACCCTGCCAGCGGCAATGGAAAAGTGGGTCGACCGCATCTTCGTCATCGCCCTGATCCTGCAGCTGGGTTTCTGGGCCTCGCGCGGGCTGATCTTCTGGCTGCGCAACCACTTCGCGCAAGGTGATGAAGAAAACCAAGGCGCGCGCGCCATGACGCTGTCGCTGCTGTCCTTTCTGGGCCGGGTGGTGGTGTGGGTGCTGGTGCTGCTGTCGATGCTGGACAACCTGGGCATCAACGTCACGGCGCTGGTGGCGAGCCTGGGCATTGGCGGCATTGCCATTGCCCTGGCGGCGCAAAACATCCTGGGCGACCTGTTTGCCTCGCTGACGATTGCCATTGACAAGCCGTTTGTCATTGGCGACTTCATCATTCTGGGCGAAGAGATGGGCACTGTGGAGCATGTGGGCCTGAAGACCACGCGCCTGCGCAGCCTCAGTGGCGAGCAAATCATCATGTCCAACAACGACCTGCTGCAAAGCCGCATCCACAACTACAAGCGCATGGACGAGCGCCGCGCCTTGTTTGCCATCGGCGTCACCTACGACACCCCGGCAGAAAAACTTGAGCTGATCCCGAAGCTCATTGAGCAAGCCGTGTCGGCCCAAACCGATGCCCGTTTTGACCGCGCGCACTTCAAGAGCTTTGGTGCCTTTTCGCTTGACTTCGAGGCCGTGTACTACGTGCGCAAACCCGACTACAACGTGTTCATGGACGTGCAGCAGGCCATCAATCTGCAGCTGGTGCGCAGCTTTGCCGAGCACGGCATTGAATTCGCCTTCCCGACCCAGACGCTGCACCTGAACCACAACGCGGCGCCTGCCCCAGCCCTGGCCGGGGTGAACAAACCCACCGGAACTTTTGAACCCGCGAGCACACCCGCATAATCACGTACCGTGAACACTCCCGCCTGCCCTGCAGCCGTCAACCGCCGAAGCTGGCTTGCCGCCCTGGCAGGCAGCGCGGCTCTGCCCGGCGCCACGGCTGCCACGCCCCGACCCAAGATCACGCTGCGCTTCTCCCATGTTGTGGCCGAAGAAACCCCCAAGGGCCTGGCGGCCAACCGCTTCAAGGTGCTGGTCGAGCAGCGCAGCAGCGGGCGCATAGGTGTGCAGGTGTACCCCAACGCGCAGCTGTACGGCGACCATGACGAAATGCAGGCGCTGCAGCTGGGGGCGGTGGACCTGGTGGCACCCTCGCTGTCCAAATTCGGCCGCATCGGCCTGCCCGAGTTTGAGCTCTTTGACCTGCCTTTTTTATTTGACGATTTGAACGCGGTGCGGCACATCACGCTGGGGCCGCTGGGCCGCAAGCTGTTGCAAGGCCTGCCGCGCCAGGGCCTGGTGGGCCTGGGGTTTTTTGACAATGGCTTCAAGCAGATGAGCGCCAACCGCCCGCTGCTGGAGCCCAGGGATTTTGCGGGTCTGCGCATGCGCGTGCAGGCGTCCCGCGTGATCGCGGCGCAAATGCGCGCGCTGGGCGCCAAGCCCGTCACGCTGGCCTTCAGTGAAACACGCCGTGCCCTGGCCGCTGGCGTGGTTGATGGCACCGAGAACCCGGTGTCCAATTTCTGGACACAAAACATGCACGAAGTGCAAAGCGACTTGAGTCTGACCGAGCACGGTTACCTGGGCTACGCGGTGGTCACCAACCAGCGTTTCTGGCAACACCTGCAGCCCGATGACCGCGCCATGATCAACCAGGCCTTGCAGGAGTCGCTGGCCTTCGCCAACCAGATCGCCGACGCCCAGAACGACCAGGCACTGCAAGCACTGCGCGAGGCCGGCACCACGCGCGTTCATCGCCTCGGCGCGGATCAGCGCGCCCGCTTGCGCCAGGCCGTGCAACCGGTGCAACAGCAGCTGGCCAGCCGCATCGCGCCCCATTGGATGAGCGATTTGAAACAAGCCATGCGCAAGGCCTGAGCCAGGATTCAGGGTAAACCCTAGCTGTTGAACGCCACAGTTGCCACCTGAGGCGCAGGCAAATACAGTCGCCTCGTCGTTCAAGACTTTTAACTACTCGAGGAGACTCTCATGAAATTGAAACTAATTGCAGCTGGCGTTTTATTGGCTTTCGGTTTGGGCGCCCAGGCCGCCCCGCTCATCATCAAATACAGCCACGTGGTGGCCGACGTCACCCCCAAGGGCCAGGCCGCCCTGAAGTTCAAGGAAATCGCCGAGAAAAAATTGCCGGGCAAGGTCGAGATCCAGGTGTTCCCCAACAGCCAGTTGTTTGGCGACGGCAAGGAAATGGAAGCGCTGTTGCTCGGTGACGTGCAGATTCTGGCCCCCTCGTTGGCCAAATTTGGCAAGTACACCAAGCAGATCCAGATTTTCGATTTGCCCTTCCTGTTTGACGACATCCATGCGGTGGACCGTTTCCAGACCAGCGCGGCAGGCCAGAAATTGCTGGGCAGCATGGAGAAAAAAGGCATCAAGGGTTTTGGCTTTTTGCACAATGGCATGAAGCAACTCTCGGCCAACAAGCCCTTGGGCTACCCCACCGACGCCAAGGGCCTCAAGTTCCGCATTCAGGCCTCTGACGTGCTTGAAGCGCAGTTCCACGCCGTGGGTGGCAACCCGCAAAAGCTGGCCTTTGCCGAGGTTTACCAGGCGCTGCAAACCGGCGTGGTCGATGGCACCGAGAACCCCTGGTCCAATATCTACAGCAAGAAATTCCATGAAGTGCAAAAGTACATCGTGGACAGCAACCACGGGGTGCTCGATTACATGGTGATCGGCAATGCCAAGTGGTGGGCCGGGCTGCCGCCCGACATCCAGAAGGGCCTGACCGAAGCCATGACCGAGTCCATCAAATTCGGCAACAAGGTGGCCTTTGACGAGGACATGGCGTTCCGCCAAAAAGTGATTGCGGACAACAAGGCCAAGGTGCTGCCCATGAACAAGGAGCAAACCGCAGCCTGGCGCGCCGCCATGCAACCGGTGTGGAAGAAGTTCGAGGGTGACATCGGCAAAGACCTGATCGACGCTGCCATCAAATCCAACAAGTAAACGGTCGCTCCGTTTGATGCCAACACCCCGGCCAGTCCGGGGTTTTTTTGGGGTATTTCATGAAAATTCTGGATCACCTGGAAGAGTGGATCATTGGGCTGATGCTGGCAGCCATGACCGGCCTGACCTTTTTGCAGGTTGTGATGCGCTATGGGTTCAACAGCGGCTTTTCGTGGGCGCTTGAACTCACCACCGTATTTTTTGCCTTCATGATCTTTGTCGGCATTTCTTATGGCGTGCGGGTGGGTTCGCACATCGGCGTTGATGCGCTGGTGAAGATGATGCCGCACAACACGCGGCGCAATGTCTCGATTCTGGCGGTGCTGCTGAGCCTGCTTTACGTGGGTCTGGTGCTCACCGGTGCCAGCATCTATGTGCTGAAAATGCACGAGGTCGGCATTGAGTTTGAAGACATGCCGATCGAACGCTGGCAGGTGCTGATCATCATGCCCATCGGGTTTTTGCTCACCGGTTGGCGCTTTCTGCAAATCCTGGTCGGCCTGCTCACCGGAAAAACCGACAGTCTGAGGCTGGCCGACGAAGCCGCCGAAGCCATGCGACTCAAATCTGAAGAGGCTCCCACATGAACACCTTATTGCTTTTTGCTGCGCTGTTTTTCTGCATGGCCATCGGCATGCCGATCGCCGTGAGTCTCGGGCTGTCGAGCCTGCTGACCATCTTTTTCTTCTCGCAGGATTCCCTGGCCTCGATGTCGATCAAGATGTTTGAGACCAGCGAGCACTACACCCTGATGTCGATCCCGTTCTTTGTGCTGGCCGGCGCCCTGATGAGCACGGGCGGCGTGGCCAAGCGCATGGTGGTGTTCGCCATTGCGGCGGTCGGCCATTTGCGCGGCGGGCTGGCCATTGCGTCCATTCTGGCCTGCATGCTGTTTGCGGCGGTGTCGGGTTCCAGCCCGGCCACGGTGGTGGCGATTGGCTCCATCGTGATCGCCGGCATGGTGAAAAACGGCTACCCGAAAGAGTTTGCCGCCGGGGTCATCTGCAACGCGGGCACGCTGGGCATCTTGATTCCGCCGTCGATCGTGATGGTGGTCTATGCGGCCGTAACCGAGGTGTCGGTGGGGCGCATGTTCATGGCCGGTGTCATTCCGGGGCTGATGCTGGGCTTCATGCTGATGATCGCGGTCTGGTGGCGTGCCGGCAAGCTCACGGTCAAGCCGCCGCCCAAGGCCAGCGTGCCTGAAGTGTTGCGCGCCTTCAAGGACTCGATGTGGGGGCTGGCGCTGCTGGTCATCATCATGGGCGGTATTTACGGCGGCATTTTCACACCCACCGAGGCGGCCGCGGTGTCGGCCGTCTATGCGCTGGTGGTGGCGGTGTTCATTTACCGTGATTTGTCGGTCAAGCAAATACCCCACGTGTTTCTGGAGGCCGGGCGCACCACCGTGATGCTGATGTTCATTGTGGCCAACGCGCTGCTGTTTGCCCACGTGCTCACCACCGAGCGCATTCCGCAAACCATCGCCGAGCAGATTGTCGGCATGGGCATGACGCCTTGGATGTTCCTGGCTGTGGTCAACATCATTTTGCTGATCGCGGGCAACTTCATGGAGCCCACCGGTATCATCCTGATTCTGGCACCCATCTTCTTCCCGATTGCGACCCAGCTTGGCATCGACCCGATTCACCTGGGCATCATCATGGTGGTGAACATGGAGATTGGCATGGTGACGCCGCCGGTGGGGCTGAACCTGTTTGTCACCAGTGGCGTGACGGGCATGAACCTGGTGCAGGTCACCAAGGCAGCCTTGCCGTGGCTGTCGGTGCTGCTGGTGTTTT